>JBBQMM010000235.1:0-7013 GCA_038328935.1 Burkholderiales bacterium | reverse complement strand
GGCGGTTTCGCGGCCAGCCGCGTCCTCGCGGTGCATGGCGAACGCATGATCAAGCGCACCTTCAACCCGGGGTTTCCGAATCGCCCTGCATCAGAAAGACCTGAACCTGGCGCTGCAGGGCGCCAAGGCGATCGGCGGGCGCCTGCCGCGGACGGCTGGCGCCGCGCAGCTGATGCAGGCCTGCGCCGCCCACGGCATGGACCAGCCCGACCACTCTGCGCTGGTGCAGGCGCAGGCGCCCAACAGTGACCCCAACAGCTCATTGCGAAGAGGCCACCGCGCTCGATCACGGTGGTGGTTACGTGCAGTGACCGCGCCAGGATGGCGCTTTCAGGGTTGCGCCCCCGGCTTGAGGCTTGTTCAACCTAGAAACCGCAGTTGACCGCTCAGCACCGCTGGATAGACGGCATGCGCACTGAGTTTCGTGGCCACGGCGAACTTCACCTGTTGGGTGAAAACGCCACGCACCCAATTGAGCCACGCTGGGGCACGCTGGCGGCGCTGCTCCTTCTTGCGGGCATGAGCCCGCCGCGTCGTCGCGCCAGGGCGGGGGCGCCCTGGCCTTCGGCAGGCGAATTTGGTGCACCGGACCAAATACGTCCGGCCTCAGCCTTGCTAGCGCACCCCATCGCGACTCACTCGGGCGCGTCCAACTGCGGTTTCCAGGTTCAATCGACGATGGCCTGCATCACCGTGTTGTGAAAGCCCGATTGCAGTTCCAGATCAGGCGGCGTGAACTGCTGCTGCGGCAGAAAGATCAAGATGAGCTTTTCTTGCGGGTCGATGCGAAAGTAGGTGTTGTAGCCGCCGCTCCAGCCGTAGGCGCCGGGCGATCCGATCAGGCCCGACTCGCCACTGGCCGTGCGCACGGCCACGCCCAGCCCGACATGCTGCCCGGCCATGAAGGCCATCGGAAAGGCCTCGAGGTGGCGCGCCGTCATCAGCTCCACCGACTTGCGGCTGAGCAGGCGTTGGCCGTCCAACTCACCCCCGTTGAGCAGCATCTGGCAAAAACGCAGGTAGTCGGCGGCGGTTGAAAACAGGTTGCCACCGGTCGATTGGAAACGCGGCGCCACAGAGTAGGGCTGCAGCTTGACCAAGCCCTTGTCGGCAGACCGCGCGTAGGCCGAGGCGACCCGTGCACGCTTTTCCGCCGGCACCACGAACGAGGTGTCGGCCATGCCCAAGGGCTGGAAGATCCGGTCGCGCAGAAAGTCGGCCAATGGGCGACCCGAGACGACCTCGACCAGGCGCCCCAGCACGTCGGCCGAAGGGCCGTACTTGAAGACGCTGCCGGGCTGGCTGTCCAGCGGCGAAGTGGCGAGGTTGTGCACGTACTGCTCCAGCGTGAAATCGAAATTCGCGGGCAAGGCCTGCAACGCCTTGCGGCGCAGCGCCTCTGCCGGCGTGTTGCTGGTGGGCAGGCCCACGAAGCCGGCGCGGTGGGTCAGCAGATCGTGAATCGTGATGCCGCGCTGCGCCGGCACCAGCACAAAGCCGTCGGGCGCATCGGCCTTGGCCACGGCGACCAACATGCCACGGAATTCGGGCAGGAAATTCGCCACCGGGTCGCTGAGCAGGAAGCGCCCCTCTTCCAGCAGCATCAGCACGGCCACCACGGCAATTGGCTTGCTCATCGACTGGATCTGGAAGATGTCGTCAGGCCGCATCGCGCGCTGCGTCTCGATGTCGGCCAGGCCGTGCGCCTTGATCGACACCACCTGCCCGCGCCGCGCCACCGCGGTGACGGCGCCGGCAAGCTTGCCCTCGGCCTGCATGCGCGCCACCCAGGCATCCAAGCGCAGCAGCCGCTCGGACGACATGCCCACGGCCTCGGGCCGCGCCGTGGGCATCTGCGCTGCCGCCGGCGTGCCCGTCAACATCGCCAGGGCGACCATGAACGCGAGGTGAAGGTTCTTCATCGGGTGCAATCCTCGGTGGCAATCCTCGGTGGCAAGCACGGTAGTGCGGCGGCTGCGGCGGCTGCGGCGGCTGCGGCGCGAGCCTGATGGCCAGGCATCGGCTGCGCCATCGTGGCGCGAGTCACCAGCTGGTTCGGACACTGGTTTCGCTGACGCAGGCCTGTTGCAGCACCACGCCGGCCGTGTTGATGATCTGCGCCGTGTTGGTCCCCGTCAGGCTGTTGCCATCGGCGGCCAGGGTGAAGGTGCGCACCACTTTCTGCGTGCCGGCCAGCGTGGAGTCGGGGTTGAAACGCATGAACACCAGGGTGGACGTGTAGGCGTTGCCGGCGCCACGCTTCCAGGTGCCGTAGGCGGCGCCCCGCGTGACCGTGGGCTGCGAGTTGTCGGCCGACATCGTACCGCCCCGGTGCAGCACCGCCTGCCCTTTGAACGTGGCGAGCACGGCGCCGCTGGCGCAGTCCTTGACGGTGAGGGCCGACTCCCACACGCCTTCAACCGGGTCGGCGTCGCTGGCCTGCGCCAGGGCGTCCCCGCCACAGGCCTGCATCAGCAACGAACTGGCGGCCGCAGTGACGGCAATCAGCGCAACGGTCTTCAATGAGGTGGTCGAGGTCATGGTGTCTCCAGAGGAATGGCGGGGTCAGTCGGCTGCGGGATGCAGGGACGACACCGCACAATGCCGCTGGCTGATCGTTGCGTCCTTAAACGCCCTTGAACGTTTCCTGAAAGAGGCTTGAAGCCACGCCATGCCCGTGTCTGAACGCTATGCCTTTGGCGACTTCGTGCTCGAGCGCTCGCAGCAGCGCGTGACGCACCGCGACGGCACGCCGCTGAACCTGTCGCCGCGCCACTTCAGCGCCCTGCTGCTGTTCGCCGAACGTGCCGGCGATCTGCTCGACAAGGACACCCTGATGCTGGCGCTATGGCCCGGCCTGGTGGTTGAAGAAAACAACCTCAGCCAGGTGGTCTCGGGCCTGCGCCGGGCGCTGGGCGACGACACCCAGGGCAGCCGCTACATCCAAACCGTGCCGCGGCGCGGCTTCAGGTTCGTGGCCGCGGTGACGGTGTTGCCGGATGCTGATGCCGATGCGCCGCCGCCGGTCGAGACCTTGCCCCGCGCCGATGCGTTGCCGCGTGCTGAACGGCCGACGCCCACGCCAACGCTGCCGCCGAGCGAACCGCCGTCCGAATCCACCCTTGCGGGTGCGCCGGTAGCGCCAGACGATCCCTCGAAGCGCCGCACGCTGCGCCTGGCCGTGGCAGGCGGTGCAACGACTGTGCTGGCGAGCGCGGGCTGGTGGGCCTGGCGCCGCGCACCTGCCGCCGGGCCGCCTGGCCCCACGCTGGCCGTGCTGCCGTTCAAACCGCTGGTAGCCGAGGGCCGCGATGAGCTGCTCGAAGTCGGCATGGCCGACAGCCTGATCACCCGCCTGTCCACCGTACCCGGGCTGGTGGTGCGCTCGGTGGGCTCGGTGCTGCGCTACGCCGGGCCGGCGCAAGACCCGGTGCGCGCCGCGCACGAGCTGGATGTGACCTGGATCGTTGACGGCTCGCTGCAGCGCCGCGGTGACCAGCTGCGCGCCACCGCCCGCTTGCTGCGCGCCGCCGACGGCAGCGCCGCCTGGAGCGGCAGCTTCGACGAGAAGTTCACCGGCGTGTTCGACATGCAAGACCAGATTTCGAACCGCGTCATGCAGGCGCTGGCGCCCACACTGCAGGCGGCAGCAGGGGCGGGTACGGCAGCCAACACACCCCCCCTCACCGACCTGGGCGGCACGCGCAGCATCGAGGCCTACCAGCTTTACTTGGCCGCTTCGCAGCACGCCCAGGGCCTGCGTGCCGACGGCCTGCGCAAGAGCCTGGAGCTGCTCAACCAGGCGCTCACGGTGGACCCCGGCTATGCCCTGGCCTGGGTCAAGCTGGCCGAGATCCACAAACGCCGGCTCTTCAGTGCCGACGCCGTGCCGAGCGAGGTCTTCGGGCCGATCAAGGTCGCCTTGCAGCGCGCACTGGCGCTCGCCCCCAACCTGGCGCAGGCCCATGCCGAGATCGGCTTCAGCCTGTACTGGTTCGACTTCGACTGGCCTGGTGCCGAGCGCGAGTTCCGCCGCGCCCTGGCCCTCAACCCCAACGTGGTCATGGCGCACTTCGGCCTGGGCATGATGCTGGTGACGCAAGACCGCATCGACGAAGGCTTTGGTCACCTGCGCCACGCGCGCGAACTCGACCCCATGTCGCTGGTGATCAACACCATCGAGGCCGGCTACCTGCTCAGCGGCGGCCGGCGCGCCGAGGCCCGAGCGCGGCTGGTGCGCGTGTTCGACATCGCGCCCAACTTCTGGCTCGCCCACGCCACCCAGGGCCTGTTGCTGCTGGCCGAGCAGCAAGACGAGGACGGCATCGCCGCGCTGCGCCGCGCCGTGGCAGGGGCCGATGGCAGCACCCAACCCAGCGTCTTGCTGGGCGTGCACCTGGCGCGCCTGGGCCAGCGCGACGAAGCGCGCACCCTGCTCGACCAGATGCTGGCGCTGTCGAAGACGCGCTATGTGCCGCCCACTTCGATGGCGGCGCTGCGCGCGGCGCTGGGCGAAGTGGCACCGGCGCTGACCTTGCTGGAGCAGGCGTTGGCGGTGCACGACACACGCCTCATCGTATTCAAGGACGACCCGCGCTGGGCCAGCCTGCGCCAGGAGCCGGGTTTCCTGGCGCTGATGAAGAAGCTAAAGCTGGATCGCTACGGGCCGGGCTTGTCGCCGCCCTGACCGGTTGTCCTGGGCCAGGCCCGGGATTCAACCTTCTTTCAGAACTCTTTCAGGCCGCGCGAAGGACTGGCGCCGCCGGCCTCGCCATCGTGTGGACATCGGTTTGCATGTCGCGGCCGGTACGACCCAATCACCCCGTGGACGCATCATGACCCATTCCAGACTCCGGCATTCGACGGCGCGCCTGGCGGCCGCGACGGCTGCGATCTCCGCCACCGCAGCACCTGCCCACGCCGCCCTGAACTGCGCGATCAACAGTGGCAGCCCGCAGGCCGAGGTCTACAGCTCTGCGCACCATGGCGCCAACAGCGTCTTTCTGACATTGCCCGTGCAAAACGGCGACGGCGGTGGCGTGTCGATGAATTTCGCTGCCCGCAACCGATCAACCCGTGGCTTCATCCTCATCGAACTGCTGGTGGTGATCGCCCTCATCGCAGTGTTGATCAGACTGCTGCTGCCCGCCGTGCAAGCGGCGCGCGAAGCGGCGGCCCGCAACGTTGGCACCACGTCATTGGCAGCAGCGCTGTGCCCGCCGCCCTACTGCGAGACGCTCGGCGCCTTCCTGCCGCTCTACTACCCTGCGGTGCCCGCCGCCTTGAGCGCCAGCTCGGCGCTCAGCGCCGGCTTGCAGGTCACCTACAACACGGCCCTGGTCAATCAGACGGGGTACCCCTTCACGGTCCTTGCCGGGTCGGCCAGCGGCCCGCCCGATCCCTTCAAGGCGATGTTCGACCTGGATGCCCTGGCCAGCGCCGGCGAGGACTACGCGTTGCTGCAGGTGGCCTACACCGACCCCGAGGTCAAGTACCTGATTCGCCGCACCAGCGACGACACGTTGTGGCAGGCCACCGCCACTGCGACCGCCGGCGGCCGGGGCGTCTTTCTCGCGGCAGGGCCTGCGCAGGTGCCCGAGCCGCAGACGGGGGCGCTGGTGCTGCTGGCGCTATGCGCGGCCGCGGCGGTGCAGCGACGCCGGCAGCCCGTGCCGGCCGGGCCACTGCGCCCTACGGCGGGCGGCGGGCGACTTTCAGGGCATCTTCAAGAGTGGGCCCGGACTTCGCGCGTGGTGCTTGTGGTCATCGCGGCGCTGTGTGCCACCGGCCCGACCCTGGCCGTCAACCTGGCGTTGGTCGAGAAGTGAAACAGCGGCTGGACGTCCACGACCTGACGTTGATGCTGCACACCCTGCCGGCGGGCGACTGGGACGCGGCCGAGCGCGGGTGTCGACGACGTATCGCTGCGGCCCACGCTGATGGCCAACCTGCGCTCTGCCGCGGCCGAGCTGGGCAAGGCCGGCCTGAAGCTGCTGATCGAGCCCATCAACAACCACGACAGCCCCGACTTCTGGCTCAACCGCACCGACCGAGCGGTTTCGGTGCTGCACGAAGTCGGCGCGGCCAATGCCTTCGTGCACTACGACATCCACCACGCGCAGCGCTACAAAGGCGAACTGGCCGTGACGATGACGAAGTACCCGATGACGAAGTACCTGCCGCGCGTCGGTCATATCCTGCTTGCCGACAACCCGGGCCACCGCGAGCCGGGCACGGGCAAGATCGACTTCACCTGTCTCTTCAAGCACCGCAACCGCATCGGCTACACCGGCTGGACAGGTTGCGAGTACAAACCCGCCACCACCACCGAAGCCGGCCTGGGCTGGCGCCAGCAGCTGGCGCAGTGAAGCCGTTCTTCCGCACCGGACGTTCGACATGACTACGCAAGCGCTGAACATCGGTTTCATCGGCCTGGGCATCATGGGCGCGCTCATGGCCGGCCAGCTGCTGGCGGCAGGGCACAAACTCTTCGTGCACACGGGCGGCAAGCTCAGGCCTTCAGCCGATACCCCGTCTTGAAGATCCACGCCACGATGGCCAGCGCCAGCGCCAGGAAGCCGACGGTGGCAGCCAGGCTCCAGGCCAGGTTCACGTCGGCCTGGCCGTAGAAGCTCCAGCGAAAGCCGCTGATCAGGTAGACCACCGGGTTGAACAGCGCCACCTTCTGCCACAACGGCGGCAGCATGTCGATGGAGTAGAAGCTGCCACCCAGGAAGGTCAGCGGCGTGACGATGAGCAGCGGCACCACCTGCAGCTTTTCGAAGTTGTCGGCCCAGATGCCGATGATGAAACCCACCAGGCTGAAGGTCACCGCCGTCAGCGCCAGGAACAGCAGCATCCATGCCGGATGTTCGATGCGCAGCGGCACGAACAGGCCCGCCGTGGCCAGGATGATGAGGCCGACGATGATCGACTTCGTGGCCGCCGCACCCACGTAGGCGATCAGGATCTCCACGTACGACACGGGGGCCGACAGCAGTTCGTAAATGGTG
>JBBQMM010000234.1:0-7023 GCA_038328935.1 Burkholderiales bacterium | reverse complement strand
CAGCATCTCGTAGACCTGACCGTCCACCGCATAGTGCGTCACGCGCGAACTGCTGGCCACGCCACCCGAACTGACCACCAGACTGCCGGTGAAATTGGACCGTGCCGCCGCTGCCTGCATGCGCAGGAACCAGGTGCGGGCTTCGGTATTGGCGTTGACCGCCATGCCCGCCGTCGGCGGCGACGCGGCCGCCCTGGCGTCGACCGTCTCGGTGCCCGGCTGCGCCAGCGCAGCGTCCGGCAGCACCAGAGCCCAAACCAGGGCCCAAACCACGGCCAACACCGCCGCACACAGGCGAGCACCGCCCCTGAACGCGCGAGCTCCCACCCTTGGTGCGCTGGCGCCCGCAGCCACGCTCACCGGCCGCTGCCCACCGGCATCTGCAGATCGGCGCGCTGCAACGTACCGCCCGGTGCGCCCATCGGCAAACCGCCCCGTGCCATCTGGTGCAGCCGCAGGAACTCGTCCAGGCGCGCGTCACGCAGCACGCCGGCGTTGTCAGCGGCCACTGGCAGGACTGAAACGGTGGACTCCCCACTGCTGGCCACCACCGGTGCGCCCGCATCGGCGCCAGGCGCGCCAGGCCGGCTGACCAGCAACACGACCGTGGCGACGGCCACACTGGCAGCCAACGCAGCGCCTGCGCGCCAGCGGCTGCCCCAGGCCGGGCGCGAAGGCGTGAAGAGCGCGGGTGTGCGAATGGGCACGGGCTCCCTGTGCACAAACTCAGCGGGCGCAGGCCCAGGCGCAGCCGCTGCAACCCTCAGGTGCACCGGCTCGGCCCCCAGCCGTTCGCGCAGCCGGATCACAAGCGCCAGGTCACGCCCGGGCTCGTGGGCCAGGTCTTCGGAACGCATGACGTCGCCGATGAGGTGATAGCTGTGCCAGGCCTGGCGCGCGTCGGCATCCTGGCGCCACACCGAAAGGGCTGCCGACAGCTCGTCGCTCGAGCCCGCCGGGCCACCGTCAGCCAAGGACGACATTTGTTCGCGCCCTGCGGATTGGGCAGGCGCTGCTTCAGGCGGCAGGTTCGAGGGTGTCATCGTTTGGACCGGGGGGGTGCAAGTGGCATGAAGAGGTCGATTGGGTCGGTTGGCAGGGCGATCGGGCTGCTGGTCAGGTTCCATGCCCTCACCATCGGCTGCCGCTGCGGGTGTCGAGCAAAGGACGCAGGCGGGTGGCGATGGCTTCGCGCGCACGAAAGATTCGTGAACGAACGGTTCCTATCGGGCAGTTCATCAACTCGGCGATCTCCTCGTAACTCAGCCCTTCGATCTCGCGCAACGTGATGGCTTGGCGCAAATCTTCAGACAGGGCCTCGATGGCGGCGTTCACGGCTGCGGCAATTTCTTTGCTGGCCAGCAAGGCTTCAGGCGTCTCACCGGTGCTTGGTTCACTTCCAGCGCGAGAAGTTTCGTCTTTTTCTGCGTCAGACGTGCTGGACGAAGCCAGAACCAGCGGATCGCGCTTCAGGTCCATCAGCGCCTTGCGCGCGGTGTTGACGGCGATCCGGTACAACCACGTGTAAAAGGCACTATCGCCGCGAAACTGCGGCAGTGCCCGGTACACCCTGATGAAGGTTTCTTGTGCAATGTCCTGCACCAGGTCACTGTCGCGCACCATGCGCGAGATCAGCCGCTCGATGCGGCGCTGGTACTTGACGACCAGCATCTCGAAGGCCCGCTTGTCCCCCTGCTTGACCCGTTCGACCAGCAAGGCATCTGGGTCAGCGTCTTGCATCTGCGTCAGTGTCTTGCATCTGAGTCAGTGTCCTGAATTCACGGGGTCGGGCGCGCGTTGTCGCTGGGGTGGGGTGCGGATGGGCGGCTGTACAACGCTGCACGCAAGGCGTGCCAGGCAGGTCCGGCGTCGCCCACGGAGACCGCCAACCAGGCCCGATTGCGGGCGTGCAGGGCAGCGGCTATCGGCACAGCACTTGACATGCGCGGCCCAGGCCACAACCGGATCAGCAGCCAGGGCCCGATGTCGATCAGCACCTGCGGATGCACGGCCTTGCCGTCGCAGGTCCACTGCGCACCATCCCAGCCCAATTGCTGGCCGGCAGGCAGGCTTCGCGAAGCCGCCAGCGCCGCCACAGCGCCCGTCGACAGGGCCACCGGAAGCAGCCAGGCCGACGTCACGCCGGCGCGCAAACCGGCCCAGTAGACGAACGCCGTCGCCGCCACCGCGGGCAACAGCCACAGCAGGCCCCTCCAAAGCAGGCCGCCGGTACAGCCCACGGACACTGCAGGTGCGCTGCGCACGGCCCTGGGCGGTGGCTACAGGCGTTCAGCAGCGCTTGAAGACCAGCGTGCCGTTGGTGCCGCCAAACCCGAAGTTGTTCTTCACCGCGTAGTCGATCTTCATCTCGCGTGCCACATTGGCACAGTAGTCCAGGTCGCACTCGGGGTCCTGGTTGAAGATGTTGATCGTGGGCGGCGACACCTGATGGTGCAGCGCCAACACCGTGAAGACGGACTCGATGCCGCCGGCGCCACCCAACAGATGCCCGGTCATCGACTTGGTGGAGTTGACCACCAGCGACCGCGCATGGTCGCCAAACGCCAGCTTGATGGCATTCGTTTCGTTCAGGTCACCCAGCGGCGTGCTGGTGCCGTGCGCGTTCAGGTAATGAATCTGATCGGCATTCACACCGGCGTTGCGCAACGCAGCCCTCATCGACCGCTTGGGCCCGTCGACGTTGGGCGCTGTCATGTGAAAGGCATCGGCGCCCATGCCGAAACCAGACAGCTCGGCGTAAATTTTGGCGCCCCGCTTCCTGGCGTGTTCGTACTCTTCCAGCACCAGCACGCCTGAGCCTTCACCGAGCACAAAACCGTCACGGTCCCTGTCCCAGGGGCGCGATGCGGTGGCGGGGTCGTCGTTGCGCGTGGACAGCGCACGGGCGGCCGCAAAGCCACCCACACCCAGCGGCGACACTGTGCTTTCGGCGCCGCCAGCGACCATCACATCGGCGTCGCCGTACTCGATCAGCCGGCCGGCTTCACCGATGCAGTGCAAGCCAGTCGTGCAGGCCGTGACGATGGCCAGATTGGGGCCGGTGAAGCCAAAGCGGATGGAAACGTGGCCGGAGATCATGTTGATGATCGAAGCCGGCACGAAAAAAGGCGAAATGCGGCGCGGCCCGCGCTCGCGGTACTCACCGTCGGTCTGCTCGATCATCGGCAGGCCGCCGATGCCCGAACCCACCACCACACCGATGCGCTCGGCCTGTTCTTCGTTGAGCGCATCGCCCACGGCCAAACCCGCATCCTGAACCGCCTGAATGGATGCCGCCATGCCGTAGTGGATGAAGGTGTCCATGTGCCGGGCCTCTTTGGCCGGCATGTAGTCCTCGACCTTGAAGCCCTTGACCTCGCCCGCAAAGTTGCAGGCAAAGGCCGAAGCATCAAAGCGCGTGATGGACGCGATGCCGCTCTTGCCGGCCACCAACTGTGCCCAGCCGTCGGCCACGGTGTTGCCCACGGGGCTGACGAGCCCCAGGCCCGTGACGACCACACGACGCCGCGACATCGGCGTTCAGGCCTTCTGGTGGTTGACGGCGTAGTCGATGGCCAACTGCACCGTGGTGATCTTCTCCGCCTCTTCGTCGGGAATCTCGATGCCGAACTCGTCTTCGAGTGCCATCACCAGTTCAACGGTGTCGAGCGAGTCGGCGCCGAGATCGCCGACAAAGGCCTTCTCGTTGCTGACGTCTGCCTCTGGAACGCCGAGTTGCTCGGCAATGATTTTCTTGACTCGGGCTTCAATATCGCTCATGACTCCTCCTGGAGTGGGATCGGAAAAACAGCCCGCGATTCTACCGGCCGGGCTGGTACCGGATTTTCTGGATACCCTGGGGTGACCTAGACCATGTACATGCCGCCGTTGACGTGCAGCTCGGTGCCTGTGATGTAACCAGCCTGCGGGCTGGCCAGAAAGGCCACCGCGTGCGCCACTTCTACTGCCGCCCCCAGCCGCCCTAAAGGAATGGCGGCCAGCAGCGCCGTCCTGACACCTTCGGGCAGACCATCGGTCATGTCGGTGGCAATGAAGCCGGGTGCCACGCAATTGACGGTGATGTTGCGTGCACCCAGCTCGCGCGCGAGGGACCGCGTCAAACCGGCGACACCCGCCTTGGCCGCCGCATAGTTGGCCTGGCCGGCATTACCGCTGGCGCCCACCACCGATGTGATGTTGATGATGCGCCCATAGCGCTGCCGCATCATCGGCTTGGTGGCCGCACGGCAGGCGCGGAACACGGCCTTCAGATTGGTGTCGATGACAGCGTCCCAATCGTCGTCCTTCATGCGCATGGACAGCGTGTCACGCGTGATGCCGGCGTTGTTCACCAACACGTGCAAGCCGCCGAGTTCTTTGGCCACACGGTCTACGGTGGCATCCAGCACAGCCGCGTCATTGACGTTCAGCACCCAGCCCAGCCCCGCGTGCGCGGCCAGCGCAGTGCCGATCGCGGCAGCACCCGCCTCAGTCGTGGCGGTACCCACCACCTTGTAGCCAGCCTGCGCCAGCGTCAGCGCGATGGCGCGACCGATGCCGCGCGAGGCGCCGGTGACGAGGGCCACCTGAACGGGCGCGGCGCTTGGTGCGACGCTTGGTCCAGCGCTCGGTGCGGCGGTTGGTGCGGCGCTCGTTGCAGCGTTTGATGCGGCGGTTGGTGCGTCGCTTGGCCCAGCGCTTGGCGCCGCACCCTGAGCAGCGCTTGGCGCCGAAGTCGTCAAAACCCTGCTTTCACTCATGCCAGCAGTTCCCGCGCTTGCTGAAGGCTGGCGAGGTCGAGCACCGTGGTGCTCACCAGTTCGCCATCGATACGCTTGACCAACCCTGACAGCACCTTGCCCGGCCCGCACTCGAACACATGCGTCAGGCCACGCGCTTTCAGTGCCAAGATCAGCTCGACCCAGCGCACGGGGCCAAAGGCCTGGCGGTAGAGGGCTTCACGCAGGGCCTCGGGCGCGGTCTGCACGGCCACGTCGATGTTGTTGACCACCGGGATCTGCGGCGACGCGAAGGGCACGGTCGCCAGTCGCTCGCGCAAGGCATCGGCAGCAGGCTTCATCAGCGACGAGTGAAACGGCGCCGACACAGACAGCAGCAGTGCGCGCTTGGCGCCCATGCCCTTGAGCCTTTCGCAAGCCAGGTCGACACCGGCCTTGCTGCCGGAGATGACCGTCTGCCTGGGATCGTTGAAGTTCGCGGGCTCCACCAGATGCCCCGAACTGGCCATCACATCAGCGCAGCCTTCACGCACCTGTTCTGCCTCCAGGCCCAGGATGGCAGCCATTGCGCCCGCGCCCACCGGCACGGCCTGCTGCATGGCCTGAGCGCGGAAGCGCACCAGAGGCAAGGCTGCGGCCAGGGTCAGGGAGCCCGCAGCCACCAGCGCCGTGTACTCACCCAGTGAATGACCCGCCACTGCCGCCGGCAGCTGGCCACCCTCGGCCCGCCACGCCCTGTAGCAGGCAATGGCGGCCGTCAACATCACGGGCTGTGTGTTGGTGGTCAGGTCCAGCGCTTCTTTCGGGCCTTCGGCGATCAACCGGCCGATGTCCTGATCCAGTGTTGCCGAAGCCTCGGCCAGCGTCTGCGTCACGGCCGGGTGATCGCCCCATGCCGCGAGCATGCCCACCGACTGCGAGCCCTGGCCCGGGAAGACGAATGCAAAAGGAACGCTCATGTGCCAAGGCCCGTGGTCATCAATAGTCCAGCAGCACCGCGCCCCAGGTGAAGCCGCCACCCACGCCTTCGAGCAACACGGTGTGACCGGGTTTCACGCGGCCGTCGCGCACCGCCACGTCCAGCGCCAGCGGCACCGACGCGGCCGAGGTGTTGCCATGCTCATCCACCGTGGCCACCAGCTTGTCCAGCGGCAGCTTCAGCTTGCGCGCCATGCTGTGCATGATGCGGATGTTGGCCTGGTGCGGAATCAGCCAGTCCAGATCGGCCTCGGTGCGGCCCGCCTGTTCCAGCACCGCACGGGCTGCGCTTTCGAGCACTCCCACGGCCAGCTTGAACACTGCAGGGCCGTCCATCTTCAAGAGCGGGTCGCCCAGCACATGACCGCCCGACACGGTGCCTGGCACGCACAGGATGCCGACGTGGCGCCCATCGGCGTGCAGGTCACTGGCCAGGATGCCGGGCTCGGCGCTGGCCTCCAGCAGCACCGCGCCGGCGCCGTCACCGAACAGCACGCAGGTGCTGCGGTCGTTGAAATCAAGGATGCGCGAAAACACCTCGGCGCCCACCACCAGCGCACAGCGAGCGTTGCCGGCGCGCACCATGGCGTCGGCAACGCTCAGCGCATAGACAAAACCCGAACACACAGCCTGCAGGTCGAAGGCCATGCAGCCGTTGACACCCAGCTTGTTCTGAAGAATGCACGCGGTGGACGGAAAAACCATGTCGGGAGTCGACGTGGCCACAATGATGAGGTCGACGTCGTCGGCATGCCGGCCCGCCGCCTGCAACGCAGCGCGGCAGGCGATGAGCGCCAGGTCGCTGCTCGCCACGCCTTCGGCCGCGAAGTGCCGGGCCTTGATACCGGTGCGTTCGACAATCCAGTCGTCACTGGTTTCGATGCCGCGCTGGCCCAGCATCTGCACCATGTCGGCATTGCTCAGGCGGCGGGGCGGAAGATGGCTGCCGGTGCCGGTGATGCGGGAGTACCGGCGGGCCGTGGGCGTGAGGTTCATGCGGCTTGTGTAGAGGCTGCCCCGCTGCTGCCAAACCGACTGTCTGCGACGGCTTGAAGCGCCGGGCCGATGCGGTCGTGCACACGGTCCAGCAGCCGGTTGCGCGCCGCATCATAAGCGCGCGCCAGCGCCTGCTCGAAAGCGTAGGCATCGGCCGAGCCGTGGCTCTTGAACACCAGACCCCGCAAACCCAGCAATGCCGCGCCGTTGTAACCGCGCGGGTCGACACGTTGCTTGAGTCGGTTCAGCACCGGCATGGCCACCACCGCCGCCAGCTTGGATAGCGGCCCGCGCGTGAACTCCTGCTTGA
>JBBQMM010000233.1:0-7024 GCA_038328935.1 Burkholderiales bacterium | reverse complement strand
GTCCTCGGCGCGCAGGTCCCTGAACTGCAGGAAATGCCGGCTCAGACCCGAACCCGGCTTCATGGCTCGGACAGGAAGGTCTTGATCAGCGGGCACAGGATGGCCACGATCTGCGCCGCCTCGTCGGCCGACAGGATGAGCGGCGGCACCAGGCGGATCACCGTGTCGGCGGTCACGCTGAGCATCAGACCGGCTTGCGCCGCGCGCGACAGCAGCACGCCGCAGGGGCGGTCGAGTTCGATGCCCAGCATCAGCCCGGCGCCGCGAATGTCCGTCACCCCGGCCACGCCGGAAAGCTCGCGCTGCAGGCCCTCACGCAGCAAGGCGCCCACCGTGGCTGCGTTGGCCATGATGCCGTCTTCTTCCATGATGCGCAGCGTCTCGACGCCGGCGCGCATCGACAGCGGGTTGCCGCCAAAGGTGGTGCCGTGGTTGCCCGGGCCAAACACGTTGAGGGCCTTTTCACCCACCACCAGCGCGCCGATGGGCACGCCCGAACCCAGCCCCTTGGCCAGCGGCATGACGTCGGGCTTGATGCCAGCCCATTGATGGGCGAACCATTTGCCGGTGCGGCCGATGCCGCACTGCACTTCGTCCAGCATCAAGAGCCAGTCCTGCTCATCGCACAGCTTGCGCAGGCCCTGCAGGTATTCCCAGCGCGACGGATGGATGCCGCCTTCGCCCTGGATGGTTTCCAGGAACACGGCCACCACGCTCGGGTTGGTGCGCGCCACGGTTTCAAGTGCCGCCAGGTCGTTCAGCGGCACGCGCACGAATCCTTCAACCAGGGGGCCGAAGCCTTTCTGCACCTTGGGGTTGCCGGTGGCTGACAGCGTGGCGATCGAGCGGCCATGAAACGCCTTCTCGTAGACCACGATCTCTGGCCTTTCGATGCCCTTGTCGTGGCCGAACTTGCGTGCGATCTTCAGTGCCGCTTCGTTGGCTTCCAGCCCCGTGCTGCAGAAGAAGGCGCCACTCAGGCCTGACAACTCGCACAGCTTGGCCGCCAGCGTTTCCTGCAGCGGCACCTCGTAGTAGTTGGAGCTGTGGATCATGCGGCCGATCTGCTCTTGCAGCGCCGGCACCAGCTTGGGGTGCGCATGGCCCAGCGTGTTGACGGCGATGCCGCCCAGCCCGTCCAGATACTTTCGGCCTTCGGTGTCCCACACCCAGCAGCCCTTGCCGTGTGTCAGCGCGATGGGCAGGCGGCCGTAGGTGTTCAACACGTGCGGCATGGGCCCTTGCAGGGGCTCGGTTACGGCGGCGGACAGTGCGGGCTCTGGGGCATTCATGGGCGTGACTCCTGGATCACCGGGAAAAAAAGGGCCGGATGGTGACGTTTGAGTCACGAACCGGCCAATCGAGATTCTAAAGGCGCCGACCTTCGTGGCCGAAGCTGCAGTGAACATCCTGACGATCTGGCGGCAACGCAGCCCGGTCTGCGGGCCGAACATGTGGTGAACCGGGCGAGCAACATGCATGCTGCAACGCAGCAGAACCTTGGCACAATGGCCGCCACGCAAGCGGTGGCGGCATGGCTGTCGTCAGCGCAGGTGTCCACTCGCGGCCACCACCCTGCCGTGGCTGGACCCGTGGTTGGACTCGATACCCCTTTGTTGTCGTCAGGGCGGGCTGGTCCCGTTTCCATGAAGCCACTCAAGCCGCGTCAGTACGTCATTCAGGGTCGCACGCTCAGCGGGCAGGTCTTTCGTCCCAGCGACTGGGCTGAGCGGCTGGCCGGCGCGATGTCGTCGTTTCGCCCGGCTGGCGCCAGCGGCGGCATTGGTTCCTACATCGGCTATTCGCCGTACTGTGTGCCCCACCTGCAAGACGGCGTGAGATGCGTGATGGTCAACGAGGCGCTGAAAGGCATCGAGCCGATGGCCTGGGACTTCGTGATGAACTTTGCGCGCGACAACCAGCTGGAAGTAGCCGAGGTGTGCGTGCTTCCAGAGCCGGGGCAGCCACGGCCCTGACCGCCGATCTGTGGCCAACGCCTGGCAACCCTTTCGAAGTGGCTGCGGCGCGGCGCAGGAGAGGCGCAGTGGGCCGGCGTCCAGCCACAAAAAAGCCCGCTGATGCGGGCGTTTTTCTGGGCCTGAAAGAGCCGGGAGCTCAGGCGGCGAGGGCGAGAGCCTTCACCTTGGCAGACAGGCGACTCTTCAGACGAGCGGCCTTGTTCTTGTGAAAAATACCCTTGTCGGCAACCGAGTCGATGACGCTCTGTGCTGACTTGAAGGTTTCAACGGCCTTGGTCTTGTCGCCGCCGGTGACCGCCTTCTGCACATTCTTCACCACCGTACGGAAGTGCGAGCGCAGCGAGCTGTTGCGGGCGTTCAGCACCACGTCTTGACGTGCTCGCTTGAGACCCGAGGCGAGGCGAACGGTTTTCTTCTTGGCTTTGGACGAGGTGGCCATGCTTTACGGAGGTTGCGGTTGAAGTTACGGAAGAGATTGCGGAAGAAGTTGCGGTGTATGGACGTCTGCAGGCGTCGCAGTGATATTGCAGCGTCTTGAACATAACGTTCGCACGACTATTTGCACGACACGTCTGTGTACGGCATCTGAAAACAGCGTTTGCAGATACAAAGACCATCGAGTATAGCACGGGTCGGGATGACGGCTTTGAGTACACGGCCCGCCACCTATAATGGGATTGGCCCCGCAACCCCGTCTCAGTGAACCTCCTCAAAGCTGCATCCACCGTCTCGCTGCTGACCCTGTTGTCGCGCATCACGGGACTCGTGCGCGAACAACTGATTGCCGCCAGCTTCGGCGCCAGTGCAGCCACCGACGCCTTCAACGTCGCCTTCCGCATCCCCAACCTGTTCCGGCGCCTGTTCGCCGAAGGCGCCTTCTCACAGGCCTTTGTGCCCCTGCTGGCGGTCACGCGGGCGCGCTATGGCGACGCCACGACGCGCGACCTGGTGGACGCGGTGGCCACGGTGCTGGCCTGGGCGCTGCTGCTGACCTGCGTGCTCGGCGTGGCTGCGGCGCCTGTGATCGTGTGGCTGATGGGTTCTGGCCTGACGCAGTTTGACGAAGCCGTGCTGATGACGCGCTGGATGTTCCCTTACATCGGCTTCATGTCACTGGTGGCGTTGTCGGCCGGCATCCTGAACACCTGGAAGCGCTTTGCGGTGCCCGCCGTCACGCCGGTGCTGCTGAATCTGAGCGTGATTGCGGCTGCCTGGTGGGGCGCGCCCTGGTTCACATCCATCGGCGTGCCACCGGTGTACGCACTGGCCGGCGGCGTCATGCTCGGCGGCGTGTTGCAGTTGCTGGCGCAGCTGCCGGCGCTGGCCGCTGTGGGCTGCCTGCCTCGGCTGGGGTTGACCCCGAGCGCCATCGGCCAAGCCTGGCGCCACCCCGGCGTGCGTACCGTGTTGAGCCAGATGGCGCCTGCCTTGCTGGGCGTGTCGGTGGCGCAGATCTCCTTGCTCATCAACACCCAGATTGCCACCCACGTGGCAGTGGGCGCGGTGTCCTGGCTGACCTACGCCGACCGGCTGATGGAATTTCCGACGGCGCTGCTGGGCGTGGCGCTGGGCGTGGTGCTGCTGCCGCAATTGACTGCCGCGCAGGCGCGCCAGGACCACGCCGGCTACAGCGGCATGCTGGACTGGGGTCTGCGCCTGGTGCTGCTGTTGACATTGCCGTGTGCACTGGCCTTGTTGGTGTTTCCGCAGGCGCTGGTGGCGGTGCTGTACCACTACGGCGCGTTTACCGCCCGTGACGTGGCCGCCACCGTGCTGGCGCTGCAGGGCTATGGCGTAGGGCTGCTGGGCCTGGTGGCCATCAAGGTGCTGGCGCCGGCGTTTTATGCCCGCCAGGACATACGCACGCCGGTGAAGATTGCCGTCGGCGTGCTCGTCACCACGCAGCTGATGAACCTGGTGCTGGTGCCCTGGCTGGGACACGCCGGGTTGGCGCTGTCCATCGGCCTGGGGGCCTGGTTCAACGCGATCTTGCTGTTCACCGGCCTGGTGCGGCGCGGTGTCTTCAAGCCGCAACCCGGCTGGTTGCTGTTTGCGCTGCGCGTGGCGGCTGCCAACATCGCACTGGGCGCGGCGCTGTGGTGGGCTGCGGGGCACATCGACTGGCTGGGCCTGCAGGCCCAGGCGGGCCTGCGCGCCGGCCTGATGGCACTCGTGCTCGGGGGCGTGGCGGTGCTCTATTTCGGCATGCTTGCGGCCTGCGGGCTGCGGCCTCGCGACCTGATGCGCAGAGCCTAAACTGCTGCCAATGCCGTACCCCTTGCAATTCGACACGCCCACGGCGCTGCAGTACTTCGGTGCCTTGGTGGCGGAAGACGAAGGCTTTCCACTGCTGGAAGCTGCGCTGGCGCTGGCGCAGGACGAATGGCCGCAGCTGGATGTACAGGGCGAACTGGCCCGCATCGACGCGCTGGGGTTGCGACTGCACCGACGCATTCCCGCCGACGCGGTGCCTTTGCAGCGGCTGCGGCTGCTGAACCAGTATTTTTTCCAGGAACTGGGCTTTGCCGGCAACGTCAACGATTACTACGACCGCCGCAACAGCTACTTGCCCGACGTGATGCGCTCGCGGCGCGGCATCCCGATCACGCTGGCGCTGCTGTACATCGAGTTGGCGGCGCAAGCCGGTTTGCAGGCGGTGGGGGTGTCGTTCCCGGGCCACTTCCTCATCAAGGTGCACCTGCCCAAGGGGGAGGTGGTGATCGACCCCTTCAATGGGCGCTCGTTGTCGCGCGAGGCGCTCGAAGAGCGGCTGCAGCCCTTTCGCGAGCGCCATCAAATGGCTGCCGAGGACGAGACGCCACTGGGACTTTTTTTGCAGCCGGCGCCGGGGCGCGACCTGATTGCGCGCATGCTGCGCAACCTCAAGGAGATTCACCGCAGTGCGCTGGACTGGCCGCGGCTGGCACAGGTACAGCAGCGGCTGGTGGTCTTGCTGCCCCAGGCCTGGGACGAACACCGCGATCTTGCGCTTGCGCTGGCGCAGGGAGGTCGCCACGCGGCTGCCGCAGCAGCGCTCGAGACCTACCTTGAACACCGTGCAGATGCCGCTGACGCCCCGGCTCTGCGGCGCCATCTGGCCACCTGGCGGGGGCTGCATTGAACGGCCGCAGCGCAGCTGAGCAACCTGCGGCGGGCGCGGCGTCGCCGGCGCCTGATGACGACTTGTTGGCCATGAAGCAACTGCCCCTGGCCATCAGCCCGCCGCTGCAGCCCACGCTGGACAACTTCGTCCGCGGGGGCAATGCTGCTGCGCTGGAGCACCTGCGAAACATGCCGCTCGTTGCAGCGCTGCACGCGGCCGGACTCGCCGGCCTGACGGCGCCAGCCGGTGAGCCCGGCCGGAGTGCACCAGCCGGTGCGCCGACTGTGCCGGTACCGCCGGTGTACCTGTGGGGGCCAGAAGGTTGCGGCAAGAGTCACCTGATGCGCGGTCTGGCCGCCCGTGTCGCCGACAACGGGTTGCCGGTGGGCTGGTTCAAGGCACGCGACGCGGTGCCCTGGGTGCTGCAGCCCGAATGGGCGCTGGTCGTCATCGACGACTGCGAGTCGATGGATGCGGCGGCTCAACATGCAGCCTTTGTGCTGTTCACCGAGGCCGTCACGCATGGTGTGCCGTTGGCTGCGGCCGGCCGGTTGCCGCCGGCTGACCTGCGACTGCGAGACGACCTGCGCACCCGCCTGGCCTGGGGGCATGTGTTTGCGCTGCAGCCGCTGAGTGAAGCCGACACCTGCGAAGCGATGGCCACCGAGGCGCGACGTCGCGGTTTTGATCTGCCACCCGAGGTGTCGAGCTACCTGCTCAGCCGATTTCCGCGCGACCTGGGCACATTGATGAAGCTGCTGGCCGCATTGGACCACCATTCACTGGCCACCAGCCGGCGCCTGACGGTGCCGTTGGTGCGCGACCTGATCACCCGCTCACCATGAACCTGACCCTTTTCGATCTCGACGGAACGCTGCTGCCGCAGGATTCGGACCACCTCTTCGGCGAATTCCTGGTGGCGCGGGGCTGGGCCGACGGCGACGAGTTCAAGCGGCGCAATGACGCGTTTTATGCCGACTACCAGGCGGGCTGTCTGGACATGGACACGTATGTGGACTTCGCGACCCGACCCTGGCGTGATCGCGACCCTGCGGATATCGCGGCGGCGTCCCAGGCCTTCATGGCGCAGTGGGTGCAGCCGCTGCTCACCGATGTGGCGCGCGCGTTGGTCGAGCGCCACATCAAGGCGGGCGACCGGGTGGTGGTGGTGACCGCCACCAACGAATTCGTCACCCGCCCGATTGCGCAGGCGCTCGGCGTGCAGGAGCTGATCGCCACCGAACTGGCGCGCGACGGCAGCGGCCGCGTCACTGGCGCGATCCGCGGCGTGCCCTCGTTCCGCGAGGGCAAGATCACACGGGTCCATGCCTGGTTGCAAGCACAGGGCAGCGACTGGTCTGGTGTCGCGCGCAGCACTTTCTACAGCGATTCAACCAACGACCTGCCGCTGCTCGAGCACGTCAGCCACCCCGTTGTCACCAACCCTTCGCCAGCGCTGGAGCGCATTGCGCTTGAACGCGGCTGGCCCTTACTGAAACTCTTTGCATGATCAAGAAATTCATCAAACGGCTGCTGGGCCAGGGCGAATCTGCCCCTGCGGCGCCGGTCCCTCCCGAGTTGCCCGTGATTCCACTCGGCTCGCGCGTGGAAGTGGCGCTGGCCGACCACGGCATCAATCCATCCTTGCTGGACGTCAACGCCGTGCGCGTGGTCAAGACGCTGCGGGACGGCGGCTTCGAGACCTACATCGTGGGTGGCGCCGTGCGCGACCTGCTGGTGGGATTGCGCCCCAAGGACTTCGACGTCGCCACCGACGCCACGCCCGAGCAGGTCAAGGCCCTGTTCCGCCGCGCCTTCATCATCGGCCGCCGCTTTCGCCTCGTGCACGTCGTCTTTGGCCGCGGTCGCGAGCACGAAACGATCGAGGTCTCGACCTTCCGCGCCTATCTCGACACCGCAGCGGCCGAGCAGGTCAGCGGCA
>JBBQMM010000232.1:0-7030 GCA_038328935.1 Burkholderiales bacterium | reverse complement strand
TTCGGCGTGCTCGATGACCATCAGGCTGGCGTTGGGCACGTCGACGCCGACCTCGATCACGGTGGTGGCCACCAGCAATTTCATTTCGCCGCTGGAGAACAGTTGCATCACCGCAGCCTTTTCAGCCGCGGCCATGCGGCCATGCAGCAGGCCCACCATCGTGCCACCCAGTTCGGCCGTCAGCTCGGCCGTCAGTTCGGCATGCGTGGCGGTGGCGTTCTGCAGGTCCAGGTGCTCGCTCTCTTCCACCAGCGGGCACACCCAGTACACCTGCCGCCCCAGCGCCACTTCCTGCTTGATGCGCTGCACCACCTGGGGGCGCTTGCCGTCGGCAAACACCTTGGTGACGACGGGTGTGCGGCCGGGCGGCAGTTCGTCGATGGTGCTGACGGCCAGGTCGGCGTAGTAGCTCATCGCCAGCGTGCGTGGGATGGGCGTGGCGCTCATCATCAGCAGGTGCGGCTCGCGCTCGGTGGCCGGCAGCTGTTCGCCGCCATGGGACTGCGGCACCAGTTTGGCGCGCAAGGCCAGCCGCTGCGCGACGCCGAACCGGTGCTGTTCGTCCACGATGGCCAGGCCCAGCCGGGCAAAGGCCACGCCCTCCGCAATCACCGCGTGCGTGCCCACGGCCAGCAGGGCTTCGCCGCTGGCCAACTGCTCCACCATTTTCTGGCGCGCTTTGCCCTTGCGGCTGCCGGTGAGCCAGGCGGTCTGCACGCCCAGCGGCTGCAGCCACTGCACCAGCTTGCGAAAGTGCTGTTCGGCCAGTATTTCGGTGGGGGCCATCAGCGCGCATTGCCAGCCGCAGCCCATGCTGATGGCGGCGGCCAGCGCCGCTACCACGGTCTTGCCTGAACCCACGTCGCCCTGCAGCAGGCGGTTCATCGGATGCGGATGCGCCAGGTCGTCGGCGATCTCCTGCACCACACGCTCTTGCGCACCGGTCAGTTTGAAAGGCAGGGTTTGCAGCAGGCGGTGAAACAACGCGCTGTCTGCGTTGGGCTCTGGTGGTGCACCCGCGGCGCGGCTGGCGGCACTGGCGACCCGCAGTGCAGGCGCATGCAGCAGAGCGCGCAGCGCCTGCGACTGCAGCTGCGAGAGTTGCTGTGCCAGCAGCTCCTCGAACTTCAAGCGCTGCCAGGCGGGGTGGCTGTGGTCTTCCAGCGTGTCGGCGTCCAGGCTTGCCGGTGGGTGGTGCAACAGCAGTACCGCTTCACGCAGCGGCGGCAAGCCGGCCGGCACGGCGTGTGGCGGCAGCAGCTCGTGCAAGGGCGCACGTGACAACGCCGACGCCACCGCCTTGCGCAGGTAAGCCTGAGGCAGCTGCGCCGAACTGGGATACACCGGCGTCAGCGCCTGCGGCAGCGGCGTGTCAGGCTGCACGGCGCGAAACTCCGGGTGCACCATCTCGCGGCCCAGGTACCCGGCGCGCACCTCGCCGCGCACGCGCACCAACTGCCCCGCGGCCAGCGTCAACAGGTGCGACGGGTAGAAGTGCATCAGCCGCAACAGCAGCTCGCCGCCGCTGGCGTCACTCATTTTCACCAGCAGCTGGCGGCGCGAGCGGGTTTCGACCTTGCATTCGAGCACCGTGCCCTGCACCTGCGCGGTGTCGCCCTCGCGCAGGCTGACGATGGTGCGCAGCCGCGTTTCGTCGACGTAGCGCATCGGCAGGTGCAATGCCAGGTCGATGTCGCGCTTCAGCCCCAGCTTGGCCATGGCACGCGCCGGTCCCGACAGTTTGCTGGCCGTGGCCTTCGGGAGCGGTGTGGCGGGCAGGGCGGTGGGCAGGGCGGTGGGCTGAGCGTCGGGCATGAAACAATTTTGGACTTGTTCAACGAGGCTGCCCCGCGCAGGACGCCCTTTTCATGCCGCCACCCGCTCTTGACCATCCCGACCAGCCGGCCCATCCTGAACATGAGCCCCCAGCCCACACGCTGGCCGATTTCGACTTCGAACTGCCGCCGCACCTGATTGCGCAGCAGCCGGCACCGCGCCGCAGCGACTCGCGCTTGCTGGACGGCCGGCTGGCGCCGTCCATGGATCGTGGCTTTGCCGATCTCCCTGGCCTGTTGCGGCAGGGCGACCTGCTGGTCTTCAACGACACCCGCGTCATCAAGGCGCGGCTGCTGGGCGAGAAGCGCAGTGGCGGCGCGGTGCACGCGCTGGTGGAGCGTGTGCTGCCGGGCGCGCAGCACGGCGTGTTCGAAGTCTGGGCCCATCTGCGCGCCAGCAAGTCGCCGCGGGCCGGCGCCGTGGTGCGCTTTGCCGACGCTTTCGATGCCGAGGTACTGGGCCGTGTCGGGTCCGAAGGCAGCCTCTTTCACCTGCGCTTTCCGGCCGACCCCCTGCTGCTGCTGCAGCAGCATGGCCATGTGCCGTTGCCGCCCTACATCGACCATGCCGACACGGCCGACGACGAGCGCCGCTACCAGACCGTGTTCGCCCAGCGCCCGGGCGCCGTGGCCGCGCCCACGGCGGCGCTGCACTTCGACGACGCCGTGCTGTGCGCCCTGCAGGCGCGCGGCGTGCAGCGTGCCGCGGTGACGCTGCACGTGGGCGCTGGCACCTTTCAGCCGGTGCGCGAGAACGACCTCAGCAAGCACCGCATGCACAGCGAGTGGTTCGACATCGGTGCCGATACCGTGGCCGCGGTGCAGCGCACACAAGCTGCCGGTGGCCGGGTGCTGGCAGTGGGCACGACGACACTGCGTGCGCTGGAGTCGGCGGCGCAGCACCACGGTGGCACGCTGGCACCCTTCACCGGCGAGACCGATATCTTCATCACTCCGGGCTTCGACTTCCGTGTCGTGGACCTGCTGCTCACCAACTTCCACTTGCCCAAGAGCACGTTGATGATGCTGGTCAGCGCCTTTGCCGGCCACGCGCATGTGATGGCCTTGTACCGGCACGCCATCGCGCAGCATTACCGTTTCTTCAGCTACGGCGACTGCATGCTGCTGCAGCGGCCAGGCGGCGCGGGGCCGTGAGCGGCGCCCGGTTGGACACCTCCCGGGGCTGTTCTGGACGCGGCTTACAGTTGCGCTCACAAAGGGTTGGATAAGAGCAATCGCTGAAGGACGACTCCCATGCATGACTTGCTGATTAGCGGCGCCACCATCGTCGACGGCACCGGCGCCGAACCCTTCACAGCCGATGTCGCCGTCAGCCACGGCCGCATCACCGAGGTGGGCCGCGTCACCGGTGCTGCGCAGCGCAGCATCGACGCCGCAGGCGCCCACCTGCTGCCGGGCTTCATCGACATCCACACCCACTACGACGGCCAGGCCAGCTGGGACGAAACCTTCACGCCCAGCATCTATCACGGTGTGACGACGCTCGTGATGGGCAACTGCGGCGTCGGTTTTGCACCCGTGCGCCCGGGCCAGCAGGCGCAGCTGATCGACCTCATGCAGGGCGTGGAAGAAATCCCCGGGTCGGTGCTGACCGAAGGCATGCGCTGGGGCTGGGAGAGTTTCGGCGAGTACGCGCGCGCCATGGACCGCATGCCGCACAGCCTGGACTTCATGACCCTGGTGCCGCACGACGCGCTGCGCCTGTACGTGATGGGCGAGCGCGCTGCGCGTGGCGAAGTGGCGAGCGACGACGACCTGCGCCAGATGCACAGTTTGCTGCGCGAAGCGCTGGCCGACGGTGCCGCCGGTTTCAGCCTGGGCAGCACCGAGACGCACCGCACCGGCAGCGGCCAGATGACGCCTTCGTTTCAGGTCAGCGGGCATGAGATGAACACGCTCGCCACAGCGTTCCATGGCCTGCCTTACCGCGTGCTGCAGGCGGTGGACGACTTCTCAGCCACGCGCGGCGACCCGCGTGAAGAGCAGTCCCGTTTTGATCGCGAGTACGGCAAGATCGAAGCCATGGCGCAGGTGGCCGGGCAGCCGGTCGCCATCAGCTGGATGGACCGCGTGTTTGCGCCCAGGCAAAGCGGCTGGCTGGCCGAAGCGGCGCTGCACAGCGCCCGGCGTGGCGTGGATGTGCGGCTGGCCTGCGCGCCACGCGGCGTGGGCACGCTGTCGGGCCTCGACACGACGATGAACCCGTTCATCGCTTTCCCGGCTTATCGCGAAATCATGCACCTGCCGCCGGCCGAGCGTGCCGCGGCCATGCGCGACAGCGAGCGCCGTGCCCTCGTGCTGGCGCAGACCCCCATCAAGCTGGCGGTGCCCGGCTCTTCGATGCCGCCGGTGCTGGACTTCGTGATCGCCCACTTCGACCACCTGGCGATGGACATGTTTCCGTGTGTCGAGGTCGACGGCAGCATGGACTACGAACCCGAGCGTTCGAAGTCGCTGGGCGCGACGGCCAAGGCCAAAGGCGTGCGGCCGCTGGAAGTGATGTACGACTTCCTGTCGGCAGGCGACGGCAGCAACTTCATCTACTACCCCATCTTCAACTACGCCAGCGGTGACTTGAGCACGGTGCACGACATGCTGCTGCACCCGAAGGCCCTGTATTCGCTGGCCGATGGCGGCGCACACGTGGGCACCATCTGCGACGCCAGCAGCAGCACCACGTTGCTCGCGCACTGGGTGCTGCAGCGCACACGCGGCCCGCGCATCCCGCTGGCGCAGGTGGTGGAGATGCTGACGCGGCGCAACGCCCAGTTCATGGGCCTGGGCGACCGTGGCGTCATCGCGCCCGGCCTGAAAGCCGACCTGAACCTGGTGCAGCTGGACCGCCTGGCACTGCCGCTGCCGCAGATCGTGCGCGACCTGCCCGCCGGCGGCCGGCGCATCGTGCAGAAGTCGCGGGGCTACCTGGCCACCTTTGTCAGTGGGCAGGCGGTGACGGAAAACGGCGACATCACAGCCGCCCGCCCCGGCCGTTGGACGCGCGGTCCAGGCGCGACAGGCACGGTTTGAGGCGCTGAGCAGCGCATCGGCCGCTGCGATCGAGAGTGCTCGCAAGGAAGTCCCTTTGCATGACGCCGGAGTTGCTCGGGTGTAAGGTGTGCTGCGGCTGAACGACCGCAGCTCTTTGCCGGTGCTTGATTTGCCGGCGCCTCATTTGCCGGCGCTTCATTTGCCATGGCAACGGTTGCCAGGGCTTCACGCGCGGCGTCGACCCTCAGGAGTGGTGTATGAAAAGCAGTGAAACGGCCATCCTGGCCGGTGGATGTTTTTGGGGCGTGCAGGAATTGATCCGCAACATGCCGGGCGTGACGAGCACACGCGTGGGCTACAGCGGCGGCGACGTTCCCAACGCCACCTACCGCAACCACGGCAGCCACGCCGAGGCGGTGGAGATCGTGTTCGACCCCGAGCAGCTGAACTACCGGCAACTGCTGGAGTTCTTCTTCCAGATTCACGACCCCACCACGCCCGACCGCCAGGGCAACGACCGCGGGCCGTCGTACCGCTCGGGCCTGTACGTCACCAGCGACGCGCAGCGCGAGACGGCGCTCGACACCATCGCCGACGTCGAAGCCTCGGGCCTGTGGCCGGGCAAGGTGACCACCGAGATCAAGGCCGCCGGCCCTTTTTGGCAGGCAGAGCCTGAACACCAGGACTACCTGCAGCACTTTCCGAACGGCTACACCTGCCACTGGGTGCGGCCGAAGTGGAAGCTGCCGCGCCGGGGTGGCGCAGCGCAGTCTTGAGGTTGAGATCTTGTTCAAACGACCGGGTTGACGGCCCGGGCTGGGGCCGTGGCGAGATCGCGGAGGCGGCCGCCACAATGTCGCCCATGCTGCAATTCGAACTGCTCAAGACTGAAGGCCTTGCCCGCCGCGGCCGCCTGACACTGAACCACGGCGTGGTGCAAACACCCGTCTTCATGCCGGTGGGCACCTACGGCACCGTCAAGGGTGTGGCGCCGCAGTCCCTGCTGGACATGGGCGCGCAGATCATCCTGGCCAACACCTTTCACCTGTGGATGCGGCCGGGGTTGGACGTCGTCAAGCAGTTTGGTGGTCTGCACCGCTTCGAGGGTTGGAACAAGCCCATGCTCACCGACAGCGGCGGCTTTCAGGTCTGGAGCCTGGGCGGTGCTGATGGCAAGGGCCGCAAGATCACCGAAGAGGGCGTGCGTTTTTCGTCGCCGGTGAATGGCGACAAGCTGCTGCTGACACCCGAGGTCAGCATGCAGATACAGACGGTGCTGAACAGCGACATCGTGATGCAGTTCGACGAGTGCACGCCTTATGAAACCGCCGGCATGTTGACGACGGAGGCTCAGGCGCGCACGTCGATGGAGCTCAGCCGCCGCTGGGCGCTGCGCAGCCGCGAAGAGTTCCAGCGCCTGGGCAACCCGAATGCGCTGTTCGGCATCGTGCAGGGCGGCATGTTCGAGGGCCTGCGTGCCGAATCGGCCGCCGCGCTGGCCGAGATGGACCTGCCGGGCTATGCCGTGGGCGGCGTCAGCGTCGGTGAGCCCAAGGACGAGATGCTGCGCATCATGGCGCACACGCCGCGCCTGCTGCCGCCGCACAAGCCGCGCTACCTGATGGGCGTGGGCACGCCTGAAGATCTGCTGGCCGGCGTGGCGGCGGGCGTGGACATGTTCGATTGCGTGATGCCCACACGCAACGCGCGCAACGGCCACCTGTTCACGCGCTTCGGCGACCTGAAGGTCCGCAACGCCCGCCACCGCAGCGATGAACGCCCTATCGACGAAAGCTGCACCTGCCCCTGCTGCAAGGGCTTCAGCCGTGCCTACCTGCACCACCTGGACCGTTGCGGCGAGATGCTGGGCCCCATGCTGGCCAGCGTGCACAACCTGCACTATTACGTGAACCTGATGGGCGAGGTGCGGCAGGCGCTGGACGAAGGGCGCTTCGAGACCTTTGCGCTGCAGTTCAAGCAGGACCGCAGCCGCGGGGTCTAGGAGCGACCCGTGCTCCTGGCAAGCCGGTTGGCCGATTGGCCGCTTAGCCGTTTAGCCGTTTAGCCAGTCGGCAGCCGGGGCCGCCAGTCGAGCCTACGCGCCGGGTTCACGTCGGCGAGGTCTAGCCCCTGGGCCCCAGGGGCCCGCGTCCGCAGCGGCTCAGGCGCCCAGTTCAGCCAGCACA
>JBBQMM010000231.1:0-7044 GCA_038328935.1 Burkholderiales bacterium | reverse complement strand
AGGGCTTCGAGACCATCACTCCAGGCACGCTGAGCCAGGCGGACTACAACATCGCAGTGGCCGACCTGACGGCCTACCTGCAATGGATGAGCGAGCCGCAGCAGAGCAGCCGCGTGCGCCTTGGCGTATGGGTGCTGCTGTTCCTGGCAGTGTTCACCGTGATCGCATGGCGCTTGAATGCGTCGTTCTGGAAAGACATCAAGTAGTTCAGATCAGGCCTGGCCTTGCGCAGTGTCGTGAGACGGGGCCTGTTGCGCAGTGGGGGCTTCCAGCACCCACTGCGTTTGTGTTTTGTCGGGGCCGCGTGTCTGCACAGCCCCTTGCTGGTTTGTTGAAGAGAAAAACGAAAGGCCCCCGCCATGATGGTGCTGTATTCCGGAACGACCTGTCCTTACTCGCACCGCTGCCGCTTCGTGCTCTTCGAGAAGGGCATGGACTTCGAGATTCGCGATGTCGACATCTTTGCCAAGCCCGAAGACATCGCGGTGATGAACCCGTACAACGAGGTGCCCATCCTGGTGGAGCGCGACCTCATCCTGTATGAGAGCCACATCATCAACGAATACATCGACGAGCGCTTTCCGCACCCGCAGCTGATGCCCGGCGACCCGGTGGCCCGCGCCCGTGTGCGCCTGTTCCTGTTCAACTTTGAAAAGGAGCTGTTCTCCAACGTCAACCTGCTCGAAGGCCGCGGCGTGAAGGCCACCGAGAAGCAGCTGGAAAAGGCGCGCGAGGTCATCCGCGACCGCCTGACGCAGCTGGCCCCCATCTTCCTGAAGAACAAGTACATGCTGGGCGACGACTTCAGCATGCTCGACGTGGCCATTGCGCCACTGCTGTGGCGCCTGGACTACTACGGCATCGACCTGTCGAAAAACGCCGTGCCGCTGCTGAAGTACGCCGAGCGCATCTTCTCGCGCCCAGCGTACATCGAGGCGCTGACGCCTTCAGAAAAGGTCATGCGCAAGTAACTGCGGGCCACGGCTGACACGCGCAACCTCCACCGCATGACCATGATCACCGACAACCAGGGCACGTCAACCAGGCCCTACCTGCTGCGGGCCTTGCACGACTGGTGCACCGACAACGGGTTCACGCCCTACATTGCGGTGCACGTCGACGAGACGGTGCAGGTACCGCACGAGCATGTGAAGAACAACGAGATCGTTCTGAACGTCGGTTTCGAGGCCACTTCAGGCTTGAAACTGGGCAACGAAGCGGTCGAATTCCGTGCCCGCTTCGGCGGTGTTTCGCGTGACATCGTGGTGCCCGTGGACCACGTGGTGGCCATCTATGCGCGCGAAAACGGGCAAGGCATGGCTTTCCCGGTGCCCACCACCGACGGCGTTCGCGGGCCCGTAGGCGTGCCATCTGTGCCCCCTGTGCGGAATGCCGGGGGCACCGCGTCGACCGGTGCGGCTGCCATTGCAGGGCCGCGCGCCTTGCGCCTGGCTTCGGGAGCCGATGAAAAGGCGGCCGCCCTTGCAACGGTGCCCGCAGCCGAGACGACCTCTGGCGCAAGCACTGCCGCAAGCACTGCCGCACCCACCGCCGTACCCACTGCGGTTCGGCCCCATGCGGCCGACAAACGACCCGACCCTGCGCCGCCCGACCCTGCGCCGCCCAACGGCACCCGCCCCTCGCTGAAGCGCATCAAGTAGCGCGAAGTCGGCGCCGGCCTGCGGACCCCGGCCGCGGAACCAATGGCCGCGACCCCTCCGGCCTTCGCGCAGAGGCTGCAACACCAGAGGCTGCAACAGGAGCGGTGGCAACAGGAGCGGTGGCAAAAGAAGCGGCTGGAACATCGGTGCCCCGCAACACAAGCGCCCGCAACAAGCGGCCGCAGCTCAAGCGGCCGCAACTCCCGCAGCCTTCTACAATTCCCAGGTCCGCCGGCTTAGCTCAGTTGGTAGAGCACCCGCCTTGTAAGCGGAAGGTCTTCGGTTCGATTCCGAAAGCCGGCACCATCTGCCCATGCGGGCGCGCGCTGACACTGCGGGCCAAGAACCCGGCCCGCCCGCAAGACCCGAGGGCCAGAACGGCGGCTGCATGACCAGACTCCACCTGTTGCTGCTTCTTCATCACGCTCGTTTCAGTGCTCGGGTCCGGGTCGCCGCCAGCCGGTGGCGCAGCGCGCTGTGCGCCAGCGCAGTGGTGTTCACTGCAATTGCCGTCCATGCCCAACAGCCCACCGTGCCCCCGTCGGCCACCGGCCCCAGCGCTGCGTTTGCTTTTCGGGACGCGGCAGATGGTGTCTCCTGCAAGTTCTTCGATGTCGCCATGGGCCTGCAGTGGCCTGAAGAATCGGTGCCGTGGGTGGATGCGGCTGGCCAGGCCGGCGGCAGCAAGCCCTTTGACGTGCAAGTAGTTGAGTCTCGCCAGCCTCCCAAGGTGCTGCGCTGGGACGTTCTTGCGCTGGTCAAGGCCTGGGCCAGCGGCGTCGTCGACAACGAAGGCCTGCTGCTGGGGCCGTTGAGATCAGGAACAGGAGCGGGAGCGGGCGGGGGTGCGGATTTTCATTCCCGAGAAGCGGCAGACGTCGGCCTGCGGCCTTCGTTGCGGGTGCAGCATGCCGACGGCGCCATCGAGTTTCTCTCGCCCCAGGCTGACGCCCACCTGGACTGCAGCACCTACACCGGGTTGGGCGCACGCGACGTGCTGCACATCGGTCCTGGCAGCGTGGGTGTGTTGCGATTTGATCTGGGCAGGCTGCGCAAGGGAGCTGCGGCGTCGGCCAAGGCGGCCGAGTTGATCCTGGTGCGCCACGCGAGCACGGGTGTGTGGTCGGATGGCGCGCTGGGTGTGTTCAGACTGACGACGCCTTGGTCGCAGGCCTTCGAAGCGCCCGTGCGTGGAATCGCCGCAACTTTCAGCCACGACCGCGGCATCGACTCACACCCCGCGGTGCTCTGGGCCGACGGATTCGCCAGCGCCAAGCTCAAGCCCGGATGGAACATGGCGCAGCCCGTCGTTTCCAAGGTGATGCAGCCCCTGGCCGCGCCGGCCGCGGCAAACAAGCTGCTCAATCTGCCCAGCCTGCAGGCCACCATTCCGCGGGGTGAACACCTGGGCCTGGACTTGCGCTACGACTTGCCCAGCGGCGCCGACAAGCTGCCGGTGCAGGAAGCCTACATGCGCTACTACCTGCGCCTGGGGCCGGAGTGGGCGGACAGCCCCGATTCCGGCAAGCTGCCGGGCTTTGCTGGCACCTACAACCGGGCTGGCTGGGGTGGCCGTGGCTGGAACGGCCTGCAGGGGTGGTCGGCGCGTGGTGCTTTCATCAAATCCTTGCCGCCCGACCATCCGGCGTACCGCCTGCTGCCCCTGGCCAGCTATGTCTATCACAGCAAGTCGGCGTCGTCGTACGGCGACATCTTGGTCTGGGGCGGCGGCAAAGGTGCTGGCCTCATCAAGCCCAACCGCTGGGTGTGCATCGAGCAGCACATCCGGCTGAACACGCCGGGGCGGGAGGACGGCGTGCTGCGTGCCTGGGTCGACGGACAACCGGTGTTTGCGCGGCGCAATCTGCGCCTGCGCGACACCTTGGCCGTGGGCATCGAGAACGCCTGGTTCGACCTCTACATGGGCGGGCAGCAGCCGGCGCTGAAGGACATGAGCATCAACATCGCACAGGTGGTCGTGGCCACGCGCTACATCGGCCCGATGGCTCCCTGAAGCCTGCCTAGGCTCAAAAGGCCCCGTGCGCGCAAGCTGGCAGCCGCGCCGTTCCCGCAGCTGCGGAGCGTTACCGTCGCGACTGCACACGCAGCCGGATGGGCACTTCAGGCCAGCCCTGTGCCAGCAATTCGCCCGCCAGCTGCGGCACCATCTGGCGCAGCTTGGCAGCCGCAGCAGCGTTGGCCACCAGCAGCGACCAGCCCTCTTCATCCAGCGGCCCGGGCTGCACGCTTTCAAGCAAGGCCGGGGGCAACAGCGGCGCGATGCAGGCCATGCGCTGGCGCGAGCGCTGCAGCCGTTGCAGCAGCGAGCCCAGGGTTTCATTGCTGCGCAGGGCCTCACCCATGGCAACATGCAAGCCGCCCGGTGGCGTCGCGCGGGGTGTGTGCCGGTTCGCCATGGACGGAGTTTATCGATGCAAGTCATGATCACCAACGACAGCCTCGCGCGCACGCGGGTGCTGCAGTTCGCGCGCTGGCAGATGGCGTTGGCCGCCGCCGCGCTGGTGGTGCTCTTGCTGGCCGTGTCGGGCACGGTCTATCACCTGGTGTTCCTGAAAGCTGCGCGCGAAGGCTGGCCGGTGGTGGGCCAGCTGGTGCGCCTCGTGGTGCGTGACGAGTTCGAGCAACGCGACCGTTTCATGCGCGAGAACCTCGACGTCATGGCCCAGAAAGTGGGCGAGATGCAGGCCAAGCTGGTCAAGCTCGAGGCCATGGGCGAACGCGTGGCTCGCGTCGTCAACATGAAGCCCGAAGACATCAAGCCGCTGCAGCGGCCGCCCACCCCCGCCTCTGCTGCCATCTCGGGTGCGGGCAGCACACCGGGCCCCACCAAGCTGCTGGGCAGCGGCGGCCCATACCTGCCAGGCACCAACCCGTCGCTCAAACATCTGCAGGGCCAGGTGGCGGCGCTTGACGAGGCGGCCGACTTCCACACCGATCTGTACACGCTTTTCGAGTCCCGTTTGCTGGAGAGCCGGCTCAGCAGCTTGATGATTCCCAGCCAGATGCCGCTGGACAGCATGCACACGTCGGGCTTCGGATTCCGGGCCGACCCATTCACCGGCCGCCAGGCCCTGCACACCGGCCTGGACTTCCCGGCCGAGCCCGGCACCGTGATTCGCGCTGCCGCCGGCGGCATCGTCATCACGCGCGAATACCATCCGTCCTATGGCGACATGCTCGAGATCGACCACGGCAACGACGTCGTCACGCGTTACGCGCACTGCTCGGCCATCGACGTGCCCGTGGGTGCCGTGGTGCGGCGTGGGCAGGCCATTGCCCGCGTGGGCAACAGCGGCCGCTCGACAGGGCCGCACCTGCACTTCGAGGTGTTGGTCAAGGGCGTGCCGCACGACCCGGCGCGGTTCCTGGCCGGCGGCGCGAAAGTCCCCCAGATGGAGTTCGCGGCCCGGCCTGCAGCGCGCCCCTGAGCGGGCTGCCGCCCCTGCTTCAGCCCGAAGGGCGGGTGATAGACTCAAAGGCTACTCCGGACGCTGCCAGATGGCCGCTGACGTCTGGAAGGGCGTCGAGAAGGGCGTCGAGAAAGACGTCCAGCAAAGCGTCCGGCAAGACGGCCAGCAAGACGGCCGACGCAGAGACGCCGGTTGTTGCCGCCGCGGCGCTTACCCTGATTCAGGGGGGTAGCCCGGGGCGGTGCTTGCAAGGCTGGGCCGCGACCCCAGATGCAGCGGCTGTGTTCGTGGCGTTGCTGCGGGCACTGTCATCCCCATCACTTTCATCCGCCACACCGCATGTTTCCCAAGATCCTGACCCAGATTTTCGGCAGCCGCAACGAGCGCACGCTCAAGGGCTATCGCCGCGTGGTGGACCAGATCAACGCGCTGGAAACCCAGTTCGAAAAACTCGGCGACGCCGAGTTGCGTGGCAAGACCGATGAGTTTCGCAAGCGCGTGACCGAAGGCGCCACGCTCGATTCTCTGCTCCCGGAAGCCTTTGCCGTGGCGCGTGAAGGCAGCAAGCGCGTGCTGAAGATGCGCCACTTCGATGTGCAACTGGTCGGCGGCATGGTGTTGCATGAGGGCAAGATTGCCGAAATGCGCACCGGCGAGGGCAAGACGCTGATGGCCACCTTGCCGGTGTACCTGAACGCGCTGGCCGGCAAGGGCGTGCACCTGGTGACGGTGAACGACTACCTGGCCCGCCGCGATGCCGAATGGATGGGGCGCCTGTACAGCTTCCTGGGCCTCACCGTGGGCGTCAACGTGCCCGGCATGGACCGCGCCGAGAAGCAGGCTGCTTTCGCGGCCGACGTCACCTACGGTACCAACAACGAGTTTGGTTTTGACTACCTGCGCGACAACATGGTGCAGGACGTGGCCGACCGCGTGGCGCGCGGTTTGAGCTATGGCATCGTCGACGAGGTGGACTCGATCCTGATCGACGAGGCGCGCACGCCGCTGATCATCAGCGGCCAGGCCGAAGACCACACCGAGATGTACGTGCACATCAACGCCATCGTGCCGGCGTTGAAGAAGCAGATCGGCGAAGCCGACGTCCGCACCGGTGAAGGGGTGATCGACGCCGGCGACTTCACGGTGGACGAGAAGGCGCACCAGATCTTCCTGACCGAAGCGGGCCATGAAAAGGCCGAACAGCTGCTGACCCAGGCCAGCCTGCTGGCCGAAGGCGCCAGCCTGTACGACCCCGGCAACATCGCGCTGATGCACCACGTGTACGCCGCCTTGCGCGCCAACCACCTGTACCACCGTGACCAGCACTACGTGGTGCAGGACGGTGAAGTCGTCATCGTCGACGAATTCACCGGCCGGCTGATGACGGGCCGGCGCTGGAGCGACGGCCTGCACCAGGCCGTCGAGGCCAAGGAAGGCGTGCAGATCCAGAGCGAGAACCAGACGCTCGCGTCGGTGACCTTTCAGAACTACTTCCGCATGTACGGCAAGCTCGGCGGCATGACCGGGACGGCCGACACCGAGGCCTATGAATTCCAGGAGATCTATGGTCTGGAGACGGTCGTCATCCCGCCGAACAAGCCGACGATCCGCAAGGACGACAACGACCTGATCTACAAGACCGCAAAGGAGAAGTACGACGCTGTCACCGCCGACATCCGCGACTGCTTCGAACGCGGGCAGCCGGTGCTCGTCGGCACGACGTCGATCGAGAACTCCGAGTTGATCTCGGCGCTGCTGACGAAGGCGCAATTGCCGCACCAGGTGCTCAACGCCAAGCAGCACGCCAAGGAAGCCGAGATCGTCGCGCAGGCCGGACGGCCGAAGATGGTCACGATCGCGACCAACATGGCCGGTCGCGGCACCGACATCGTTCTCGGCGGCAATGTCGAGAACCAGATCAAGGTGATCGACGTCGATGCGGCCGTGCCCGA
>JBBQMM010000230.1:0-7050 GCA_038328935.1 Burkholderiales bacterium | reverse complement strand
GGTGTTGCGCACTCAACTGCAGGCGGCCACGGGCCGTGCCGACCAGATGACCATCCTGTACGGCGGCAGCGTGAAGGCCGACAACGCTGCGCAGCTGTTTGCACAGCCCGATATTGACGGCGGGCTGATCGGCGGGGCCGCCCTGAAAGCGGCCGATTTCATTGCCATCTGTCGCGCGTCGAACTGACGCCCGGCCCTCAACAGAATACGAATCCTGGAGTTTCCCGAGAATGAATACCTGGATGACGCTGATCCTTGCCGTGCAGTTGCTTTCGGCATTGGTGATGATCGGCTTGGTGCTGATCCAGCACGGCAAGGGTGCCGACATGGGTGCCTCCTTCGGCAGCGGTGCGTCGGGCAGCCTGTTTGGTGCCACCGGCAGCGCCAACTTTCTGTCGCGCGCCACAGCAGCCTGTGCCACCACCTTTTTCGTGGCCACCCTGGTCCTGGCTTACCTGAGCAACCAGAACTCTGCCGGCCGCCGTGAAGCCGGTGGCAGTGTGCTGGACCGTCCAGCCATCGCCGCCAGTGCGCCGGCCACCGGCGCCATCCCGGGTGCGTTGCCGGCTTCTGCCGCCGCGGCTCCTTTGGCCACCAGCGCAGGCCCCGCAGCGTCTGCCCCCCCAGGGTCTGCCGCCACAGGCGTGCCGGCCCCGATGGCCGCGCCCGTGCCTGCAGCCACGCCAGGCTCCGCCGCTGCCAAGTAGTCGGCCGCGCCAGCGCTGCCGCCACCCCGGCGGCTGTGCCGGCCGGGTGTCTGAAATGGGCAGCAAGGCGCGTTTGTCGAGGCGCCGCGTTGCTCAAGCCTCGAAGAAACCGGGCCCTTTTTCAGTCTAGAATCATGGGCTGCTCGGGGCATGGTTTTGGTGCCATTGCACCGGGCGCTCAAGACAGGAAGATGACGTCGGGCCGACGTGGTGAAATTGGTAGACACGCTATCTTGAGGGGGTAGTGGCGAAAGCTGTGCGAGTTCGAGTCTCGCCGTCGGCACCAAGTATCGGATAGACCACAGGACGCAGTTGTTGTGAGCTTTGTGTCAGCATCCAGCGGCATAGTCGGTTTTGCGTTTTGTGACCGTTGCTCCGCCAGTCCAACCGGGCATCAAGAATCGCTGTGTCGTGCTCTTCGCAGAGCGCCGCGCCGCAGCGTCGCCAGACCCTAACCTCAATTGTCATGGACCTGAACCCCTACTTGCCGGTCATCCTGTTCATCCTGGTGGGCGTGGGTGTCGGAGTGGTCCCCCAGGTGCTGGGTTTCATCTTCGGCCCGAACCGGCCCGACGCCGAGAAGAACAGCCCCTATGAATGCGGCTTCGAAGCGTTCGAAGACGCGCGCATGAAGTTCGACGTGCGCTACTACCTGGTGGCCATCCTCTTCATTCTGTTCGACCTGGAAATCGCGTTCCTGTTCCCGTGGGCGGTGACGATCAAGGAGATCGGTCCTGCGGGCTTCTGGGCGATGATGATGTTCCTCACCATTCTCGTCGTCGGGTTCGTCTACGAATGGAAAAAAGGGGCGCTCGATTGGGAATGAGCCTGCGTCTGCAAGGCATGGGCCAACTGGAGCACTGAACCATGGGCATCGAAGGCGTCCTGAAGGAAGGCTTCGTCACAACGAAGATCGACACGCTCATCAACTGGTCGAAGACCGGCTCGCTGTGGCCCATGACCTTTGGTCTGGCCTGCTGCGCCGTCGAGATGATGCATGCGGGCGCTGCGCGGTACGACATCGACCGCTTCGGCATGCTGTTCCGCCCCAGCCCGCGCCAGAGCGACCTGATGATCGTGGCCGGCACGCTGTGCAACAAGATGGCGCCGGCGCTGCGCAAGGTCTACGACCAGATGGCCGAACCGCGCTGGGTGCTGAGCATGGGCTCGTGCGCCAACGGCGGTGGCTACTACCACTACAGCTATTCCGTGGTGCGCGGTTGCGACCGTATCGTGCCGGTGGACGTGTACGTGCCGGGCTGCCCGCCCACGGCCGAGGCGCTGCTGTACGGCATCCTGCAGTTGCAGGCCAAGATACGGCGCGAAAACACCATCGCTCGCTGAGCCCATGGCCTTGTTGAACCCGCGCTGAAACGTACCTGAGCCGTTGATGACACAGAAACTGGATACCTTGCAAGCAGGCCTTGAATTGGCGTTGGGCGCCAAGCTTCACAAGCTGGTGCGCGAACGTGGCGAGATTTCCGTCACCGTTCACGCCAGCGTCTATGCCGACGCCGCACGCATCCTTCGCGACGACTCCAGCCTGCGCTTCGAGCAGCTCATGGACCTGTGTGGCGTCGACTACAGCGACTACAAGAACCAGCCCTGGGACGGCCAGCGCTATTGCGTCGTATCGCACCTGTTGTCGGTCACGCACAACTGGCGCGTGCGGCTGAAGGTGTTTGCGCCCGCTGACGACCTTCCTGCGGTGGCTTCGTTGACGCCGCTGTGGTCATCGGCCAACTGGTTCGAGCGCGAGGCCTTCGACCTGTTCGGCATCATCTTCGAAGGCCACCTCGACCTGCGCCGCATCCTCACCGACTACGGCTTCATCGGCCACCCGATGCGCAAGGACTTCCCCACCACGGGCCACGTAGAGATGCGTTACGACGCCGAGAAGAAGCGCGTCATCTACCAACCCGTCACCATCGAACCGCGCGAGATCGTGCCGCGCGTGGTGCGCGAAAACCAATACGGGGGATTGCAATGATCGGCATCCTCGCCCTGCAGGTATCGCGCCTGCGCAAGCCGCGGAACCGGCTTTGCCGGCTCGCTGGGTTGGCCCCCTGGGGGAGGCGGCCGCAGGCCGCTTCGGCGGGGGTCTGATTCCTCATGGCTGACATCAAGAACTACACGCTGAACTTCGGGCCGCAACACCCGGCTGCGCACGGCGTGTTGCGGCTGGTGCTGGAACTCGACGGCGAAGTCATCCAGCGTGCCGACCCGCACATCGGCCTGTTGCACCGCGCCACCGAGAAGCTGGCCGAGAGCAAGACCTTCATCCAGAGCCTGCCCTACATGGACCGGCTGGATTACGTGTCGATGATGTGCAACGAGCACGCCTACTGCCTGGCCATCGAAAAGCTGCTGGGCGTCGATGTGCCGGTGCGCGCGCAGTACATCCGCGTCATGTTCAGCGAGATCACCCGCTTGCTGAACCACCTGATGTGGCTGGGCGCGCACGGGCTGGACTGCGGCGCGATGAACATCTTCATCTACTGCTTCCGCGAGCGCGAGGATCTGTTCGACATGTACGAGGCGGTGTCGGGCGCGCGCATGCATGCGGCCTACTTCCGCCCGGGCGGTGTCTACCGTGACCTGCCCGACAGCATGCCGCAATACCGCGTCAGCCGCATCAAGAATGACAAAGCCATTGCGGGCCTGAATGCCAACCGCAGCGGCACGTTGTTGGATTTCATCGACGACTTCACGCAGCGTTTCCCGAAGATGGTGGACGAGTACGAGACACTGCTCACCGACAACCGCATCTGGAAGCAGCGCACGGTGGGCATTGGCGTCGTCACGCCCGAGCGCGCGCTGAACCTGGGCTTCACCGGCCCCATGCTGCGTGGCAGCGGTCTGGCCTGGGACCTGCGCAAGATGCAGCCCTATGATGTCTACGGCCAGATGGACTTCGACGTGGCGGTGGGCGTGAATGGCGACACCTACGATCGCTACCTGGTGCGCATCGAAGAAATGCGCCAGAGCAACCGCCTCATCCAGCAATGCGTGCAGTGGCTGCGTGCTCATGAAGGCCCGGTGATCACCGACAACCACAAGGTGGCGCCACCCTCTCGTGTGGACATGAAGTCCAACATGGAAGAGCTCATTCATCACTTCAAACTTTTTACCGAGGGCATGCACGTGCCCGAGGGCGAGGCGTACGCGGCAGTGGAGCATCCCAAAGGAGAGTTCGGCATTTACCTGGTGGCCGATGGCGACAACAAGCCCTACCGCCTGAAGATCCGTCCGCCTGGTTTTGCCCATCTGGCAGCGTTGGACGAAATGGCGCGCGGCCACATGATTGCCGACGCCGTGGCCATCATCGGCACCATGGACATCGTGTTCGGCGAGATCGACAGATGATGCAAGCTTCCCCCCACCAGAGCGCGGGCGCCTACACGCCCACCGCCACCACGCTGGCGCGTTTTGCGCGCGAAGTGGCGAAGTACCCCGTCGACCAGCAGCAGTCAGCCGTGATGGCCTGTCTGTCCGTTGTGCAGCAGGAGCATGGCCATGTGCCACCGGCTGCCGAAGACCTGATCGCCGCTTATCTGGGCATGGCACCCATTGCCGTGCACGAGGTGACCACGTTCTACAACATGTACAACCAGCAGCCGGTGGGCGCATTCAAGCTCAACGTCTGCACCAACCTGCCGTGTCAGTTGCGCAACGGCGACAAGGCGCTCGCCTACGTCTGCAACAAGCTGGGCGTGGAGCCCTACGGCACCACCACTGACGGCACATTCACCGTGCAGCCCAGCGAATGTCTGGGCGCCTGCGCCGATGCGCCGGTGATGCTGGTCAACGACCGCCAGATGCTCAGCTTCATGAGCAACGAGCGGCTCGATGAACTGATAGAAATGTTGAAGGCTCATCATTTGAAAGCCGATTCGAATGCTTGACCTCTCGAAGTTTCAAGCCAGGGGCGGGGAAACCTGCTTTCACGGTCGCCACATCGGTGCGCAGATCTATGCCGGCCTGGACGGCAGCAACTGGCGCCTGAAAGACTACGTTGCGCGGGGCGGCTATGCCGCGCTGAAGAAGATCCTGGCCAAGGACGGTGTCGGGGGCAACGCCGGCATGACGCAGGACCAAGTGATTGCCGAGGTCAAGCTCAGCGCGCTGCGCGGCCGCGGTGGCGCGGGCTTTCCCACGGGCTTGAAGTGGAGCTTCATGCCGCGCCAGTTTCCGGGTGCCAAGTACCTGGTGTGCAACAGCGACGAAGGCGAACCCGGTACCTGCAAGGACCGCGACATACTGGCCTACAACCCGCACATCGTGATCGAAGGCATGGCCATCGCCGCCTACGCGATGGGCATCAAGACCGGCTACAACTACATCCACGGCGAGATTTTCGAGGTCTACGACCGTTTTGAAGAAGCGCTGGAAGAAGCGCGCGCCGCAGGCTTGCTGGGCGACGACATCCTGGGCAGCAACTTCAGCTTCCAGCTGCACGCCTTTCACGGCTTCGGCGCCTACATCTGCGGCGAAGAAACCGCGCTGCTCGAAAGCCTGGAAGGCAAGAAGGGCCAGCCGCGCTTCAAGCCGCCGTTCCCGGCCAGCTTCGGCCTTTATGGCAAGCCGACGACGATCAACAACACCGAGACCTTTGCTGCGGTGCCGTGGATCATCAACAACGGTGGCCAGAAGTATCTGGAATGCGGCAAGCCCAACAACGGAGGCACCAAGATCTTCAGCGTCGTGGGCGACGTCAACCAGCCGGGCAACTTCGAGGTGCCGCTGGGCACGCCGTTTGCAAAGATGCTGGAACTGGCCGGCGGAGTGCGCAGCGGCCGCAAACTCAAGGCGGTGATTCCGGGTGGTTCTTCGGCCCCGGTGCTGCCCGCTGCCACGATGATGGACCTGACGATGGACTACGACGCCATCGCCAAGGCCGGTTCGATGCTGGGCTCGGGCGCTGTCATCGTCATGGACGACAGCCGCTGCATGGTGAACAGCCTGCTGCGCCTGAGCTACTTCTACCAGCACGAAAGTTGCGGCCAGTGCACACCCTGCCGCGAAGGCACGGGCTGGCTGTGGCGCGTCATCGACCGCATCGAACACGGCAAGGGCCGCGCCGACGACCTGGCGCTGCTGGACAGCGTGGCCTTCAACATCAAGGGCCGCACCATCTGCGCGTTGGGTGATGCCGCGGCGATGCCGGTGGAAGGCATGCTCAAGCATTTTCGCGACGAGTTTGCGCACCACATCGAACACAAGACCTGCATGGTGGGCGCACATGCCTAGCGGCTCGCTCGTGCAGGTTCTGTACCCTCATCCCCAACCCTTCTCCCTGCCCGGGACTGGGCAGCGCTTCGTGGCGCACGGCGCCTGAAATCATGACCGAACTCAACATCGACGGCAAGACGGTCACGGTCGCTGACGGCAGTGTGGTCATGCACGCAACCGACGCGGCCGGTGTCTACGTGCCGCACTTCTGCTATCACAAGAAACTCAGCATTGCGGCCAACTGCCGCATGTGCCTGGTGGACATCGAGAAGATGCCCAAGCCGATGCCGGCCTGCGCCACGCCGGTGACCAACGGCATGATCGTGCGCACGAAGAGTGAAAAGGCGACCAGGGCGCAGCAGTCGGTGATGGAGTTCCTGCTCATCAACCACCCGCTGGACTGCCCCATCTGCGACCAGGGCGGTGAGTGCCAGCTGCAGGATCTGGCCGTCGGCTACGGCGCAGGCGCGTCGCGCTACGACGAGGAAAAGCGCGTCGTCTTCCACAAGGACGTCGGCCCGCTGATCGGCATGGAGGAGATGAGCCGCTGCATCCACTGCACGCGCTGCGTTCGCTTCGGCCAGGAGATCGCCGGCGTGATGGAGCTCGGCATGATCCACCGCGGCGAGCACAGCGAGATCACCACCATCGACGGCCGCAGCATCGACAGCGAACTGTCGGGCAACATGATCGACATCTGCCCGGTCGGCGCGCTGACCAGCAAGCCCTTCCGGTACAGCGCCCGCACCTGGGAGCTGTCGCGCAGGAAGTCTGTCTCGCCGCACGACAGCACCGGCGCCAACCTCATCGTGCAGGTCAAGGCCAACAAGGTCATGCGCGTGCTGCCGCTGGAAAACGAGGACGTCAACGAATGCTGGCTGGCCGACCGTGACAGATTCAGCTACGAAGCCGCCAACAGCGCGTCACGTCTGACGCAGCCGATGATCAAGCAGGGCGGCCAGTGGCAGACGGTGGACTGGAGCACCGCGCTGGCTTATGTCGCCGATGGCCTCAAGCGCGTGAAGGCCGAGTTCGGCAGTGAACCGGGGTCCGGCATCGGCGCTATCGGCCATGCGACATCGACGGTGGAAGAGCTGCATCTGCTGGCCAA
>JBBQMM010000229.1:0-7052 GCA_038328935.1 Burkholderiales bacterium | reverse complement strand
ACGACGGGCAGGGCCACGGCTGGAACATCGGCTGCAACACCGGCTGCAACACCGGCTGCAACACCGGCTGCAACGTCAGCAACGCCTGCGCCGGATTGGCAGCCGCTGCCGGTGCCGCCTTCGCTGCTGGGCGAGTCGCCTTTTTGGCATCCCGACGAAGCGGCGCTGTACTGGTGCGACATTCCCGGCAAGGCCCTGCACCGCTGGCACCCGGGCCGCCAGCAGCACGACGCCTGGCCCCAGAGCAGCGAACCCGCCTGCATCGCGCCGCGCCTGGGCGGCGGCTTGCTGGTGGCCTACCGCGACGGCCTGTTCAACTTCGACACCCGCCGCGGCGAGCGTCACCGGCTGTGTCAAGCGCCGTACGACGAACAGCAAGAGCGCTTCAACGACGGCAAGGCCGACGCCCAGGGCCGCTTCTGGGTGGGCACGCTCTACGAGCCACGGCAGCCGGCGCTGGCAGCCCTGTACTGCTGGGCAGACGGCCAACTGAAACGGCTGTTCGACGGCATCACCGTCAGCAACGGTCTGGCCTGCAGCCCGCAAGGCCGTACGCTGTACCGCAGCGACACCACCAGCCACCGCATCTTCACGCACAGCCTGGACGCCACGCATGGCACGCTGGGGCCGGAGCAGGTGTTTGCGCAGTTCCCGGTCCGCCAGGCTGGCCAGGCCCTGGCCGACTACGGGGGCCGCCCTGACGGTGCCGCAGTCGACAGCGAAGGCCACTACTGGGTGGCGATGTTCGAAGGCCAGCGACTGTTGCGGCTTTCTCCTGAAGGTGCCGTGGTGCAGGACATCGGGCTGCCGGTGCGCTGCCCCACGATGCCCTGTTTCGGCGGGCCCGACCTGAAGACGCTCTACATCACCACCGCGCGCCACAACCGCAGCGCCGAAGAACTGGCTCTGCAGCCACTGGCCGGTGGCGTGCTGACGGCGCGCGTGGCGGTGGCGGGGTTGCCGGTCAACTTCGTGGCCTGATGCCCGCACCGACCTGGAATCCACATGAGCCAACTTCTGCCCCGCCCTGAATTGCTGGCGCGGCTGCAACAGCCGCCCCCCGGCGGTGCCTGGGACATCGTCATCATCGGCGGCGGCGCCACCGGGCTGGGTGTGGCGCTGGACGCCGCGGTGCGCGGCTTGAGCGTGGCGCTGGTGGAGTCGCACGACTTTTCTGCCGGCACCAGTTCACGCGCCACCAAGCTGGTACACGGTGGTGTGCGCTACCTCGCGCAAGGCAACCTCGGGCTGGTGCGCGAAGCGCTGCACGAGCGCACGCGGCTGCTTGCCAACGCGCCGCATGTGGCGCAGCGGCTGCCCTTCGTGATGCCGGGCTACCACTGGTGGGAGTGCGGTTTCTACGGTACCGGCCTGAAGGCCTACGACGCGCTGGCCGGCAGGCAGGGACTGGGCGCCACCGAGTTGCTCAGCAAGCGCCGCACGCTGGAGTTGTTGCCCGGCGTCAACGCCCGCGGCCTGTGGGGCGGCGTGCGCTACTGGGATGGCCAGTTCGACGACGCACGGCTGGCGCTGCTGCTGGCACGCACCGCTGCGGCGCGCGGCGCGGTCGTCATCAACCACTGCGCTGCCGAGTCGCTGCTGCGCGAAGGCGGCCAGGTGCGGGGCGTGCAGGTGCGCTGCCGCGAAACCGGTACGGCGGTGGTGCTGCGCTCCCGCTGCGTGGTCAACGCCACCGGCGTATGGGTGGACGCCGTGCGCGACATGGACCACGACGCCGCAGGCCCGAGCGCCGACGCTGCGGCCGGGTCTGCCCAAGAGCCTGGCCAAGCGCCTGCCGAAGATCCCGCCAAACCGGCTACCAGACCACTCGCCAAATCGTCGGCGATGGTGGCCCCCAGCCAGGGCGTGCACCTGATCGTCGACCGCGCCTTCATGCCCGGCCCGCACGCGCTGCTGGTGCCCAAGACCGCCGACGGCCGCGTGCTGTTCGCAGTGCCCTGGCTGGGCAAGACCATTCTGGGCACCACCGACACGCCCAGGAAAGACCTGCCACGCGAGCCCAAACCATTCGCAGAAGAAGTGAACTTCATCCTCGGCGAAGCCGGCCGCTATCTGGCGCGCGCGCCGCAGCGCGCCGATGTGCGTTCGGTGTGGGTGGGCATGCGCCCGCTCGTCAAGCCGCCCGATGAAGACGCCGGCAACACCAAAGCCTTGTCGCGCGAACACACGGTGCTGGTGGGCCGATCGGGTCTGGTCACCGTGACCGGCGGCAAATGGACCACCTACCGCGCCATGGCCGAAGACGTGCTGGACCGCTGCATGGCCGCGGGGCTGCTGGCACAGCGCCCGGGCGACGTCACCACGCGGCTGCCGCTGCTGGGCGCAGCGCCCGGCCGCCCGCTGGGCGAGCCCCCTGGCGAACATCTGTACGGCAGCGAGGCAGCGCTGCTGCGCAGCCTGCCCGGCGCCCAGACCTGGCTGTGGCGCGACGCCGAAAGCGGCCAGGGCGCGATGAGCGAAGCGATGGTGCGCTTCGCGGTGCGCTACGAAATGGCACGCACCGTGGAAGACGTGCTGGCACGGCGCAGCCGGCTCTTGTTCCTGGACGCCGCCGAAGCAGCCCGACAGGCCGACGCGGTGGCCGCGCTGATGGCTGAAGAACTGGGCGCCGCGCCAGAAACCAGCGCCTTCAAGGCCTTGGCGGCGCAGTACCGCGAGCTGCCTTGACACGCTTGATCTCTGACCCGATCAACCCCTGCACCCATCGCACCACCATGCCATCCACGTCCCATCTGATGAACCGCCGCCGCCACCACCACACTGGCGCTGGCCAGCGTGGTGGTGGCGGGCTGCGCCACACCACCCCCCATGACACCTGAACTGCGCACCGCCTTTGCGCCCAGCGGCACGCTGCGCGCCAGCATCAACCTGGGCAATCCCATCCTGGCGCAGAAAAATGCCACCACGGGTGAGGTGACCGGGGTCTCGGTCGACCTGGCGCGCGCGCTGGGCGCAGAGCTGGGTGTGCCGGTGGAACTGGTGGTGTTCGGCAGCGCCGCGAATTCGGTGGAGGCTGTGAAAGGCGGCCGCGCCGACATCGGCTTTTTCGCCGTCGACCCGCTGCGCAGCGACGGCGTGCGCTTCAGCGCGCCTTATGTGCAGATCGAAGGCGCTTACCTGGTGCGACAGGCCTCGAAACTGCAGGACAACGCCGAGGTCGACCGCGCCGGCACCACCGTCATGGTGGGCAAGGGCAGCGCCTACGACCTGTACCTGACACGCGAGCTGAAGGCCGCGCGGCTGCTGCGCGCGCCTTCGTCGCCGGCGGTGGTCGACACCTTCATCGCCGAAAACGCCGATGTGGCCGCGGGCGTGAAGCAGCAACTGCAGGCCGATGCCGCACGCCTGCCCGGGCTGCGCCTGCTGCCGGGGCGTTTCATGGTCATCGAGCAGGCCATGGGCGTGCAGGCCAACCGGGGCGACGCGGCGCAGCCGGCGCTGCGCGCCTTTGTCGAACGCGCCAAGGCATCGGGCTTCGTGGCCGACGCGCTGAAACGGCATGGCATCCAGGGCGCGCGGGTTGCGCCGGCCGCGCCGGCCGCGCCGACCACGCCCTGAGCGACACGCGTCGCCAAGCTGCGCGGTATGGCTGACGTGCACGCAAGGCAGATGCGCTAGTCGCGGCCCAGTGCCGCCTTCAACACGCCGGCCAGCGCCGCCACACCGGCCTCGATCTGCGCCGGCGGCACGGTGACGAAGCTCAGCCGCAGCGTGTTGGCGTGGCCGCCATCGGCAAAAAATGGCGCACCGGGCACGTAGGCCATGCCCGCTGCCACGGCTTGCGGCAGCAGCGCCGTGGCGTCGACTTCGGTCGGCAGCTGCAGCCAGAAGAACATGCCCCCCGCCGGCGTTTGCCAGTGCACGCGGCTGCCGTCACGGCCCTGCAAAGCCTGCAGATGCATGACGAGCGCGGCCTGCATGGCGTCGCGGTGCAGCTTGTAGCGCGCGCGGATGGTGGGCACATGGTCGCGCAGAAAGCCGTCCTTGATGACCTCAAACACCACGCGCTGATTGAAGCCGGGGGTGTGCAGATCGGCCGCCTGCTTGGCCTGCAGCAGCTTCGGGTACAGCGCCTGCGGCGCCACCAGGTAACCCAGCCGAAGCCCCGGTGCCAGCACCTTGGAAAACGAACCCAGATAGACCGCCCCGCCGTCTTTCTGACCCCGCGCCCCCACACCCAGCGTGGCCGCCAGCGGCGGTGGCGGCGGCGCGTCGAACCACAGGTCGCCGTAGGGGTTGTCTTCCACCACCGGCAGGCCCGCTTGCAAGGCGGCGGCAGCCAGCGCCTGGCGCCGCGGTGCGCCCAGGCAGCGGCCACTCGGGTTCTGGTAGTTGGGCAGCAGGTACATGAAGCGCGCGCCCTGCGCAGCGGCGGCGGTCAGGGCGGCGGGCAAGGGGCCGTCGTCGTCGCCCTCCACGCTCAGGAACTCCGCCTCGTAGGGTGCAAAAGCCTGCAGGGCACCCAGGTAGGTGGGCGACTCCACGGCCACGGTGCTGCCGGGGTCGATGAGCACCTTGCCGACCAGGTCGAGGCCTTGCTGCGAGCCGGTGGTGATGAGCACCTGGTCGGCATCGCAGTGCAAGCCTTGCGACGACAGCTCGCCAGCCACCCATTCACGCAACGGGCCAAAACCTTCGCTGGCGGCGTATTGCAGCGCCTCGCGCGGCTGTTCACGCAGCACGCGCGCGGTGGCTTCCTGCATCGCTGCCACCGGGAAAGTATCGGCCGAGGGCAGGCCACCGGCCAGGCTGATGATGCCCGGCCGCTCGCTGATCTTCAGGATCTCGCGGATGGTGCTGGGGTTCAGGCGTGCGGCGCGCCGCGCCAGGGTCCACTTCATGCTCTTGTCTCCCATGGTCATGCTCCAGTCTCTTTTTGATCGAACGCTGATCACGCGGTTGCGCGCTGCGCCACCGGCATGCGCCGGCCGACGAACACCACCGCTATCACCGCCAGCGAAAACACCAGCGTCAGCGGCTGCAAGGTTTCACCCAACACCGGCACCGCGAACAGCAACGCCAGGAAGGGCTGCACCAGTTGCACCTGGCTCACGCGCAGCACACCGCCCAACGCCAGGCCGCGGTACCAGGCAAAGAACCCGAGCCACATCGAGAACACCGACACATAGGCAAAGCCCAGCCAGGCCCCGGGTGTGGCCGGCTGCTGTGGCCACAGCCAAAGCGCCAGCGGCAGCGTCAGCGGCAGGCTGCCCACGAGCAGCCAGCTGATGACCTGCTGCGCCGGCATCACCACCGAGGCACGCGCACCAGCCACGTAACCGACCGACCCCGACAGCACGGCGAGCAACAGGTAACCATCGGCCAGACTCAAGCGCCCGCTGCCCTGCCAGGCGGCAAAAACCAGCACCAGCGCACAGCCGAGCAACGCGCACAGCCAGAAGCCGAGCGACGGCCGCTGGCGCAGCACCAGCGCGCCGACCACCGCGGTGCTCAGCGGCATCAGGCCCGTGACCACCGCTGCGTGCATGGCGTCGACCTGCCGCAGCGCCAACGCCAGGAAGAGCGGAAAGCCGATCACCGTGCACAGGGCGCACAGCGCCAATGCCGGCCACTGTGCCCGCGGCGGGCGTGGCGCACGCACCGCCAGCAGATAGAGCACGCTGAGCACGCCGGCCACTGCGGCGCGCCCCGCGGTGACGAAGGCCGGCGGCAACTGCGGCGCGCTGGCGTCGCCCACGGCCAGGCGCGTCATCGGCAAGGTCATGGCGAAGATGGCCACGCCCAGCACGCCCAGCAGCAGGCCGCGCGTGACCTCGGCGGCGCTGGGCCCGACAGCGCCTGGCGGCGCCGCGGCTGCAGCACCAGGCGGAGCCGCGGCTGCGGCGTCCCGCCGCGCTGCGGCTGCGGCGTCAGGCAGCGCCGCGGCTGCGGCGCCCGGCAATTCTGCGGCTGCAGCGCCCGGCAACTCTGCGGCCGCGGCGCCCGCGCGCAGGATCGGCGCGCTCACAGCCGCGCCATCCACGCGGCCGTGGCCAGCAGCACCAGCGCCAGCGTGCGGTTGAACCACAGCAGCCGCCGGCCGTGCGCCAGCCAGCCGCGCAGCGCCGAGCCGGCCACGGCATAGGTGAAGTTGCTGGCAAAGCCATAAGCCATCATCAACGGCAGCACCACGGTCAGGCGCGCCCACGGTGGCTGCACCACGGTCACCCAGCCGGCGGTGATCAGCAGTGCGTTCATCCAGGCCTTGATGTTGACGAACTGCAACGCCACGCCCTTGCCGAAGCCGACGTCGAAGCGCGATGCGTCAGCCTGCGCCAGCGTACCGCTCTGGCTGAGCTTGAAGGCCAGCCACACCATGTAGGCCAGACCGCTCCACTTGACCAGGGCCTGCAGCGCCGGCTGCGCCTGCAGCAGCGCGCCCAGGCCCAGCGTGCAGCCCACCAGCAACAGGCCCCAGCCAAAAGGCACGGCAACGACGAAGCGCAGCGCGTGCCGCAGGCCGTGGTTGGCAGCCAGCGCCGCTGCCAGCGTGGTGTTGGGCCCGGGCGTGAAGGCCATGGCGGTGGCAAACACCAGCAGGCTGCTGAGTTCGGACGCGGTCATCGCCAGCGTGAAAGGCTCGGGGGTGGACATGCCCACAGTCTAGAGCAGCTGAGCAATACAGAACCACTACACTTGGCATCACAGATTCGAACACTGTATGGGTCATGCCGAGTACACAGCCACCAACAAGGAAGCCCGCGCCGCCACCGTCAGCGAAAGCGGCAGTACCAGCGCCAGTACCAGCACCAGTACCAGCGGCAGCAGACGCGCGAGCAGACGCGCCCCAAAGCGCGCCAGTACGAGCACCAGAGAGCATCCAAGGCCCCTGTCGGCGCCCGGCGTTCGCGGAGAAAAAGAGGGCTCCACGGCCGGGCCTTTGCTCCCTCTCCCTTCCAGGGAGAGGGTTGGGGGCGAGGCGGGGGTTTCGAGCCGCATGCGGCGAGCCCGCTAAGCGATGCCGGCTTGCAGGCCGGCATGCGCACTGCAAGTGAGGGTGCAATGCCAGCAAAACAACGACTTGGAAGTTT
>JBBQMM010000228.1:0-7062 GCA_038328935.1 Burkholderiales bacterium | reverse complement strand
GGGACCCGACACATGACACCCATCCTGATCGAACAAGTGGTGCGCGACCGCGGCAGCGACGAGCTGTTTTCGGTGCCTGCATCGGCCACCGTGGCCGATGCGGTGCTGGAGATGGTGCAACGAGACATCGGCGCCGTGCTGGTGATGAACGAAGAGCAACTCGTCGCCGGCATCTTCACCGAGCGCGACCTGCTCAAGCGGGTGGTGCATGCCGGGCTGGACGCCCAGAGCACCCCGTTGTCGCTGGTGATGACGCGTGAACTGTGTTTCGTGACGCCAGGCACGACGCTCGAATCGGCGATGGCGCTGATGCACCTGCGCCATCACCGCCATCTGCTGGTCATCGACGGGCCGGTGGTGCACGGGCTGGTGTCGATGCGCGACCTGGTCTACCAGATCGTGCGGCACGGCCAGGAATGGGCTCAGGCTGCGATGGGCACCGGTGGCGCCCAGGCCAACGCCGTAGATGAAGCACCCACTGCAGTACCTATCGCACTTTCCACCGCACTTCCCACCGTACTTTCCACCGCACCTTCGACCGCACCTTTCACCGCAGCACCCCACAAGTGAGTCAACCATGCACACAAGCGCTGCAACGATCCACTCCACGCCTTTGAGCCGTCGCGCCGCGCTGGCCGGTGGCATGGGCGCATTTGCGCTGCTGGCAGCGGGCTGCGGGCCGCGCCCGTCTTTGCTGGGCGGCGCCGAGCGCGGGCTGCACAGCTTCACCGGCATGAGCATGGGCTCCAGCTACACGGTCAAGATCGCCGCGCAGCGCCTGTCTCAAGCCGGGTTGGCGGCATCCCGGCAGGCCGTGGCGGCTGCACTGGGCGGTGTGGTGGCGCAGATGTCGCATTACGAGCGCGCTTCCGAAGTCTCGCGCCTGAACCGCCAGCCGCTGGGCCGGGCGATGGCGGTATCGGCGTCGACGCTGCAGGTCTTCGAGGCCGCGGCGGCGGTTCAGCAAGCCTCGGGCGGCGCCTTCGATGTCAGCCTGGGCGACGCCGTCGATGCCTGGGGTTTTGGCCCTTCTCAAAACCCCCCACAGCTCCAACCGGCGCGGCGTGCGCCGCCGCTGTCCGAACAGGCGCGATTGCAGGCCGTTGCGCGCAGCAGCGCGCTGGTGGTGGATGCCAAGGCCGGCACCCTGGTGCGGCTGGCGCCGGTGCAAGCCGATCTGTCCGGTATCGCCAAGGGCTACGGTGTCGACCTCGCGGCGGAGGCGCTGCAAGCGCTGGGGTTCGGCGACTTCATGGTGGAGGTGGGCGGCGAGATCCGCACGCTGGGCACCAACGCACGCGGCCAGCCCTGGCAGTTGGCCATCGAGCGGCCCGACGCGATGCCGCAGCAGGCTTTCATCATCGTGCCGATGTCGGGGCGTTCGCTCGCGACATCGGGCGACTATCGCAACTTCTTCATGCAAGACGGCAGGCGCTACACGCACGAGATCGATCCCGCCACCGCTGCTCCGGTGGAGCACGCGTTGGCGTCGGTCAGCGTGGTGGCGAGCGACTGCACCATGGCCGACGCCTGGTCGACAGCACTCTTCGTGCTCGGGCCCGAGCGTGGCCCGCAAACCGCCACCCGCCTGGGCCTGGCCGCCTGTTTCCTGCAACGCCGCACTGGCGGGTCGTTCAGCATCCGCAGCACACCGGCGTTCGCTGCGCTCGGTGCGCGAGATGTTGGTTAGTCGTCCGTTCCGTCAATGAGATTACAAATGAAATTGATGCATTCGTTCGTCAGGCCAGGCGCAAACCACAGCCATAGCTGTAGCTCTGGCGCGGATTTGCAACGACGCATGGCGGACGAAGGCGCGATTTCATGTAATCGGTTTGGCGGAACGGACTACCAGCCCATGGCGCCTGAAGACGCGGCGGCGGGCCACGGCGCCAACCCGCCCACCCCCGTCACTGCAAACCCGCGATGACTGACTTCTGGCCGGTTTTCCTGCTCGCGTTGGCCCTCATTGGCACTGCGGTCGCGGCCATGGCCGTGGGCGTGATGTTCAAGCGCCCCTGTCTGCGCGGCTCCTGCGGTGGCACCCCCATGCGCGGACCCGACGGGAAGAAACTGTCGTGTGAAACCTGTCCCAACCGCAAGCGTGCGCAGACCGGCTCTGGGGCCGGGCGCTGACTTCACACTAACCGTCGATAAGCTGCTGCAGCCCCACCGGGTCGGTGATCTGGATCTGGCGGTGACGCACGAAGAGCAGGCCATTGGCCTGGAACTTCGAAAACGTCCGGCTCACGGTCTCGAGTTTCAGGCCGAGAAAGCTGCCGATCTCTTCGCGGCTCATGCGCAGCACGATGGCAGAAGATGAAAAGCCCCGCGCGCGCAGCCGATTGGTCAGGTTCAGCAAGAAGGCCGCCAGGCGCTCCTCGGCGTGCATGCTGCCCAGCAGCAACATCACGCCATGGTCGCGCACGATCTCGTGGCTCATCACGCGGTGGAACTGCTGCAGCAAGGAGTTGACCTCCAGCGCCAGCGCCTGCAGCTCGTCGAAAGGCATCACACACACCTGCGAGTCTTCGAGCGCCACCGCGTCCACTTCGTGCACGCGGGTGCCGATGCCGTCCAGACCGAGCAGTTCGCCGGCCATCTGGAACCCGGTCACCTGCTCGCGGCCGTCCTTGGAGGCCATGGTGGTCTTGAAGAAGCCGGTCCATACCGCAAAGACCGCATCGAAGCGGTCACCCGCCTGGAACAGGCGTTCGCCGCGTGCGACCTTGCGGCGCACCGCCACCAGCCGGCCATCAACCTGCTCCAGCTCCTGCTTCGTCAGGCCTACCGGCAGGCAGATCTCGCGCAGGTTGCAGTGGGAACAAACAACTGCGCAGTGGGGTGCGTGGAGCGGCTTGTAAATCTGCTGGTCCATGGGGTTCTCGCTTCAGGAACACTCACTGTATGGGGCGACCGCAAGGTCTTCGGGCATGGTATTCCCGCTGATGCTGCGCAGCAGACTTTGCAGGCCGTGCCCCCGTGAAAGCCCTTGCACAGACTGTGCCCGAGACTGATCTGGGTCAAAGACGCCAGCGTCTCCACCCGTAGAGTGTCCCCTCACGCGGCACCGGATGGGCTGCGATGCACCGCGCAGCGGTAACAGTACTTGAAGGAGCGGGTGAGCATGCGTGTGGGTCTGTTCGTCACTTGCCTGGCAGACCTGATGCGTCCCAGCGTGGCCTTTGCGGCGGTGAAGCTGCTGCAGGACGCGGGCTGCGAGGTGGTGGTGCCCGAAGCCCAGACCTGCTGTGGCCAACCCGCGCTGAACAGCGGCGACAGCGGTGACACGCGGCAGATCGCGCAGCGGGTGATTCAGGCCTTCGAGGGCTTTGAAGCCGTGGTCGGCCCGTCGGGCTCCTGCATGGGCACCATCAAACACGACTACCCGGCCCTGTTCGTCGACGACCCCGTTTGGCGTGCGCGCGCCGAAGACCTGTCACGCCGCAGCCACGAGCTGCTCGGTTTCCTGGTCGACGTGCTCAAGTTCGACGCTGTTGCCGCCCGCTTCGACGGCCGCGTGACGTACCACGACTCTTGCGCCGGGCTGCGCGAAATGGGCGTCAAGGGCCAGCCGCGCAAGCTGCTGGCCGGTGTCAGCGGCTTGCAGCTGGTGGAAATGCAGGGCACCGAGGAGTGCTGCGGCTTCGGTGGCACTTTCTGCGTCAAGTACCCCGACATCTCCACCAAGATGGTGGACGACAAGATCGCCCACATCCAGGCCAGCGGCGCGGCAGCCGTCCTGGGCGGTGACCTGGGTTGCCTGCTCAACATCGCGGGTCGCATCCGGCGCCGCGGGCTGCCCATCCGCGTGCTGCACACCGCCGAGGTGCTGGCCGGCATGGGCGCGTCGCCCAGCATCGGCGAGCCTGGCCAGGCCCCGCCAGCCGGCCCTGGCCACGCTGGGCAGCCGCAGCCGAGCTGACCCACACGACACCCCCATGCACGCCCCCACCGCCACCTTTGCCGCCCGTGTTGCGGTGGCCATCCACGACCAGCGCCTGCAAGCGGCACTGGACCGTGCCAGCGGCGGCTTCGTGGCCAAGCGTGCGGCGCTGGTGGACGCCCTGCCCGAGTTCGAAGCCTTGCGCGAACGCGCGCGCACGGTGAAGGAACATGTGCTGTCCAACCTGGACGGCTACCTGCTGCGCTACGAAGCCGAAGTGGTGCGCCAGGGTGGTCACGTGCACTGGGCCGCCACCGACGCCGAAGCGCGCCAGATCATCCTGGATATCTGCAAGGCCGCCGGCGCCAAGACCGTCACCAAGGGCAAGTCGATGGTCAGCGAAGAAATCGGCCTCAACGACGCTCTGGAAGCGGCCGGCTACCAGGTGGTGGAAACCGACCTGGGCGAATACATCATCCAGCTGGCCAAGGAGCCGCCCAGCCACATCATCGTGCCGGCCGTGCACAAGACACGGGCCCAGGTGGCCGACCTCTTCGAAGAGCACCACCGCCCGCTGGGCTACACCCGGCACCTCACCGAGGTCAGCGAAATGGTCAACGAAGCGCGACAGGTGCTGCGCGGCCACTACTTCAAGGCCGACGTCGGCATCACCGGCGGCAACTTCCTGGTCGCCGAAACGGGCAGCAGCGTCATCGTCACGAATGAAGGCAACGGCGACCTGACACAAACGCTGGCCCGCGTGCACATCGTCACCACCGGCATTGAACGCGTGGTGCCCACGCTGGACGATGTGACCACTTTCCTGCGCCTGCTGGCGCGCAGTGCCACCGGGCAGGAAACCGAGACCTACACCACCTTCAGCACCGGCCCGCGCCGTGTGAATGCTGAGCCGAGCGGTGAGCACAGCGGTGAGCACAGCGGTGAGCACAGCAGTGAGCACGGCAGTGAGCACAGCGACGTCGACGTCGGCAGTGAGCACGCAAGTGAGCAAAGCGACGTCGACGGCCCGCAGGAATACCACGTGGTGCTGGTGGACAACGGCCGCTCGAAGATGCTGGGCGGCGCCTTTCGCGAGATGCTGCGCTGCATCCGTTGCGGCGCCTGTCTGAACCACTGCCCCGTCTACACCTCCATCGGCGGCCACGCCTACGGCTGGGTCTACCCGGGGCCGATGGGCTCGGTGCTGACGCCGCTCATCAACGGCATCGACAACGCCTACGACCTGCCCAACGCCTGCACGCTGAACGGCCGCTGCCAGACGGTGTGCCCGGTGAAGATCCCGCTGCCCGGGCTGTTGCGCGAACTTCGCCGCCAGCAGTTTGAAACCGGGCTCACGCCCTGGCCCATCCGCACGGCGCTGCAGGCCTGGGCCTGGGTGGCCCAGCGACCGGCGCTGTATCACGCCCTGATGCGCATCGGCATCCCCCTGCTCAGCCTCGTGGGCCGCAAGCAAGGCGTGCTGCATGCACTGCCGCTGGCCGGCGGCTGGACCGATACACGGGACCTGCCAGCGCCGCAGGGCGGCACTTTCCAGCAGGCCTGGAAAGCACAGAACGGGGCCCGATCATGAACCCTGCCGCACCCAGCGGCCGCGACCGCGTGCTGGCGCAGATACGCCAGTCGCTGGGGCGCGCAGCGCAAGACGAACAGGCCGTCGCACCGCTGGCCGGCGCTGGCCCGCGGCCCGCTTTCAGTGGCGACGTGGTCGAACGCTTCGTCGACAAGATGCGGGAGAAGGCCGCCAGCGTCGAACGGCTGGCCAGCCTGGCCGACGTCGGCGCGGCCGTGGCGCGCTACGTGGCCGCCGTGCCTGCGGGGCCGGCGCTGCGGGTGTCGCGCGCGCTGGCCGGTATCGACTGGCCCTCGACATTGACGGTGCAGCACGGCGCCGCGGTGCGCGAAGACGAAACCAGCGTCACGCCGTGCTTCGCAGCCGTGGCCGAGTCCGGCGGCATCGTCACGCTGTCGGGTGCCGACACGCCCAGCACCCTGAACTTCGTGCCCGACACCCACATCGTCGTCGTTCACGCATCGCAGGTGGTGGCGCATTTTGAAGACCTGTGGGCGCAGTGGCGCGCCACTGGGCAGCCGATGCCGCGCACCGTGAACATCATCTCCGGCCCTTCACGCACGGCCGACATCGAGCAGACCATCCAGCTCGGCGCGCACGGACCGCGGCGGCTGCACATCCTGCTGGTGGCGTCGTGAAGACACCCCTGAGCTTCAGCTGCAGCTGACATCGCACCACCCCATGGCAGCCCGATGACGAAACCGATTCCAGCGCCCTACGACCAGCTGCACCAGCAACTGGCAGCCCACATCCCGCCCGCGCGGCTGGTCACCGACGCCTTGCGGCTGCTGGCCTGGGGCAGCGACGCCAGCTTCTACCGTCTGGTGCCCAAGCTGGTGGTGGTGGTTGAAAACGAAGAAGAGCTGCGCCGCGTGCTGGCTGCTTGCAGCGTGCTGCGCACACCGGTGACGTTTCGCGCCGCCGGCACCAGCCTGTCGGGCCAGGCGCTGAGCGACTCGGTGCTGGTGCTGCTGGGCGACGGCTGGCAGGGCATGCAGGTATCGCAAGACGGCGCGACCATCGCGCTGCAACCAGGCGTCATCGGCGCGGCGGCGAACCGGCGCCTGGCGCCCTTCGGCCGCAAGATCGGCCCTGACCCGGCCAGCATCGACGCGGCGATGATCGGCGGCATCGCCGCCAACAACGCCAGCGGCATGTGCTGCGGCACGGCGCAGAACAGTTACCACACGCTGGCGGGCATGCGCATCGTGCTCGCCGACGGCACGGTGCTCGACACACAAGACGCACAAAGCCGCGCCGACTTCGAAGCCCGCAAGCCCGAACTGGCCCGTGGCCTGGCCGAGCTGGGCCGCAGCACCAAGCAAGACGAGTCGCTGGCGGCGCACATCCGCCACAAGTTCCGCCTGAAGAACACTACCGGCTACGGCCTGAATGCGCTGGTCGACCACAGCGAGGCAGCCGACATCCTGGCGCACCTGATGATCGGCAGCGAAGGCACGCTGGGCTTCATCAGCGAGATCACCTACCGCACGGTGCCCGACCACGCGCACAAGGCCAGCGCGCTGATCCTGTTCGACCATCTGCAAGACGCCTGCAGCGCCGTCAGCCGGCTCAAGCACAGCCCGGT
>JBBQMM010000227.1:0-7136 GCA_038328935.1 Burkholderiales bacterium | reverse complement strand
CAGACCGATCATGCTGAAGATGTTGAGCGTGCTGTTCCACAGCAGCAGCGCCAGCATGACCCCGATCAGCGCCAGCGGCAGGCTGGCCATGATGGCGATGGGCTGCAGGAAGCTGCCGAACTGGCTGGCCAGCACGATGTAGATGAAGATCACCGCCAGCGCCATGGCCGCCAGCAGGCCGCCGAAAGCTTCGGCCTGCTGTTGCATCTGGCCGCCCACGTCGAAGCTGTAGCCGGGTGGCAGGTTGGTTTCCTTGATCAGTTTCTGCACGTCGTCGCCCACGTCGCCCGCGCTGCGGCCCTGCACGCCGGCGAATACCGCCTCGCGGCGCTGCAGGTTCTGGCGGCGGATCATCTCGGGGTTGAACACGGTGTCGATGGTGGCCACGCTGTCCAGGCTGATCGGCGTGCCGTCCCTGGCAAACGCCACCGGCAGGTCGCGCAACTGTTGCAGACGCTGGCGTTCGGTTTCGTTCAGGCGCAACACCACGTCGACCTGATCGCCATCGGGCGTCGTCCACCAGGTGGCGGTTTCGCCATTCACATAGGCGCGCAGGCTGCTGGCCAATTGCGGCGCGGTGAGGCCCAGTTCGCGCACGGCGTCGGGCTTCAGGCGCACGGCATAGGCCGGCAGGCCGGGCTTGACGCTGCTTTCCACGTCCACCGCGCCGGGTATCTGCTTCACCTTCTCGGCAAAGGCATCGGCGACGCGGGCCAGGCCCTCGGCGTCGCTGCCCAGGATAGCCACGTAGATGGGCCGGTTGAAGCCCACGCTGGCGTCGGTGCCGGGCACCTTGGCGATCATCTCGCGCATCGCTTCTTCCACCTGCTTCTGGCTGCGCTGGCGTTCGGCCCGCGGTTTGAGCGAGATGTTCAGCCAGGCCTGGTTGCGCTGGCCGGCGCCGCCCACCCAGGTGGCGATGTTGGCGATCTCGGGCACGGTGCCGATGATGGCTTCGACCTGCCGCACCTTGGCGTCGGTTCGCTCCAGGCTGCTGCCCACCGGCATGCGCAACGCGAGCTGGGTGAAACCTTCGTCGGCCTCCGGCACGAATTCGCTGCCCACCAGCGGCGCCAGGCCCAGGGCCGCTGCAAAACTGAGCGCGCCCACGCCCATCACCACCGCGCGCGGCGTGAAGGTGGCGAGCCGCCAGCGCCGTGGGCTGCGTTTGTCACGCTGGTTGTGCGCATCGAAACCATGTGCGTAGACGGGGATGCCCAGCCACCCACGCCGTGCGCCGCCCGCAGCACCGAGCGTCCAGCGGCGCTCGGAAAACACCCAACGGATGAGCCGTTCATACAGGCTGTGCAGCGCGTCCATCGCACGGTCGGTGAAGCGGATGGCGTGCCCCAGGCCCCACAGTTTCTTCAGCCGCGTGCTCGGCGGGTCAGGCCAGATGGCGCTGAGCATGGGGTCGAGCGTGAAGCTCACGAACAGGCTCACCAGCACCGCCACCACCACCGTGATGCCAAACGGGTAGAAGAATTTGCCGATGATGCCGCCCATGAAAGCCACCGGCACGAAGACGGCACAGATGGCGAAGGTGGTGGCCATCACGGCGAGGCCGATTTCGTCGGTGCCCACGCGGGCCGCGGTGTGGTGGTCCAGCCCCAGGCCCACATGGCGCACGATGTTCTCGCGCACCACGATGGCGTCGTCGATGAGCAAGCCGATGCACAGGCTCAGCGCCATCATGGTCATGAAGTTCAGCGTGAAGCCGAAGGCATGCACGGCAATGAAGCTGCTGATGACGGCGATGGGCAGCGTCAGCCCGGTGATGATGGTGCTGCGCCAGCTGTGCAGGAACAGGAACACGATGGCCACGGTGAGCAGCGCGCCTTCGATCAAGGTGTGGCGCAAGCCGGTCAGCGAGCGCTTCACGAAGTCGCTGTTGGCGTTGATGAGGCGCAGCTCGACGTCGGGCGGCAGCGCCTTGCGAATCTCGTCCATCGCCTTCTGCGTGGCTTCGCCCACGGCCACGATGTTGGCGTCCTGCTGCTTGAAGACGTTGAAGTTGATGGCTTGCTGGCCGTTGATGCGCGCGTAGGAATCGGGTTCGCGTTCGCGTTCGATCAGCGTGCCCAGGTCGGCCAGCGTCAGCGACAGGTTGCCGCGTTTGGCCACCACCAGGTTTGCGAACTGGCGCGGGTCGCGCACGCGCCCTTCCACGCGCAGCAGCGCGTCCTGGGTTTTGTCGGAGATCAGCCCCACGGGCTGGTCGGCGTTGGCCGCCGCCATCGCGCTGGCGATCTCGGCCGGCGTGACGCCGTGCGCACGCAGACGCACCGGGTCCAGGTCCACGCGCACCTCGCGCACCGTCAGGCCCTGTATCTCCACGCGTGCCACGCCTTCCACGCGCTGCAAGCGCTTGCCCACGGCCTGGTCGCCCAGCAGCGACAGCTCACGCGCGCTGCGCGTGGTGCAGGCAGCGCCCTGGCCGGCGCCGCCGCCGTCCACTCCCAGAGGGGGCTGCGCTGCCGGTGACGGCCCGGCGCAACGCGCCACCAGTGCCATGTTCACCACCGGCTGGCTGTTGTCGTTGTTCCAGCGCGATATGGTGGGCTGGCGCACGTCGCGCGGGAAGGCCGCCTGCACGGCGGCGATGCGGTCGCGCACCTCTTGCATGGCGCGGCCCATGTCTGCGTCGAGCGCAAATTCCACGCTCATCGTGCCCAGGCCTTCACCGCTGCGCGAGGTGATGCGCTTGACGCCCGCGATGCTGTTGACGGCCTCTTCGATCGGCTTGATGACTTCGCGTTCCACCGCTTCGGGGCTGGCGCCGGGGTAGCGCACTTCCATCCAGGCGCCCGGGAAGCTGATGTCGGGCATCTGCTCCACCCCCAGCTTGCTGTAGCTGAAGATGCCCAGCACGCACAGCGCCACCATCACCATGGTGGCGAAGACGGGGTTGTTGATCGAGACGCGGGTGATCCACATGGTGAGCTCCGGACCTTCAGTGTCAGCGGGTCAGCGGCGCCGAAGCGGCGGCCGTCGTCGGCGCCGGCGCCGTCGCCGGCGCTTTCGCGGACACGATCACCGACGACGCCGCAGGGCGCGGCACGGCCGTGCTGCTGACCACCAGCGCCGGCGCGCCTTCGCGCAGGTTGTCGAAGCGGGCGCCCAGCACCTGGCTGCTGGCGGTCACGCCCTGCAGCACCTCCACCCTGCCACCGCTGTCATCGCGCTTGCCCAGACGCACCGCGCGGCGGGCCAGCTTGCCGTTCTCGATCAGCCACACGTGGTCCTGGCCCGAGCTCGTGCCCACGGCCGCGGCCGGCAGCGTCAAACGGTCGCTGGCGTCGGGCAGGTCCACGCGCGCCATCGCGTAAGGGCCGGCGCGCAGCCGTTCCTGCGGGTTGTCCAGCTCGATGGTGACGCCGATGCTGCGGGTGCCGGGCTCGGCGGCGGGCGCGATGCGGGCCAGGCGGCCGGTCACGGCCTCGGTCATGCCCTCTACCTGCACCTGCACCGGCACGCCCACCTGCAGGCGCGCCACCTGGTGCGTGCCCACGCTGCCCGCCAGCTCCAGGCGCGCCAGGTCGACGATGGTGAGCAGGTTCTGTTCAGGGCTCACCTTCTCGCCCTGCAGCGCGTGGCGCTTGGCCACGATGCCGGCAATGGGGGCCAGCACGCTGGCGTCGCGCTGGCCCACGCGCGTGGTGTCGAGACTGGCCTGCGCGGCCTGCAGGTTGGCGCGCGCGGTGTCCACGGCTGCGCGCGAGTTGTCCAGTGCGCTGCTGGAGATGAACTGCTGCGCGGCCAGCTTTTCATTGCCGGCGTGCGTGCGCTCGGCCTGCATCAGCGTGGCGCGGGCAGCTTCGAGCATCGCGCCGCGCTCGGCCACACGGGTGTCGAGCTCGGCCAGCTCGATGCGGCCCAATACCTGGCCGGCGCGCACGCGCGAACCTTCAGCCACCGACAAGGTCACCAGCGTGCCACCGCTCTTGGCGCGCACCACGGCCGTTTGCGGCGCCACCAGCGGGCCCGAGAACGTGATCGACTCCGGCATGCGCGCCAGCACCGGCTGCACCACCTCGCGCGCCAGGAATTCGAGCGGCACATCGGGCTTCTTGCCGTCACCGTCCTTGCCGGTCTTGGCGACCTTGTCAGCCTTGGCCGCGGTCTCGGTTCTGGCCGCCTGGGCGTCCAGCCCCGGCAGCAGCAACCAGCCCGCTTTCCAGGCGCCACCCGCGGCCACCACGCATACCGCTGCCAGGCCCATGGCCCAGATCCTCTTTTTCATCTCGCGCCCCTCCTGGCCGGGCCCACAGTGCGGTGCAGGCTGGGGCGCACTATAGGGAGCCAGCGCCGTACGGTTGACAAGCTTGCGACGAACTGCGGCCACGGGCGGACGAACTGCATGTGCTGGCGCCCGCTCCCTCAACTGGGAGCGCAGCGTGAGCGGGGCGGTAGCGGGGCATCAAGCCGACAGGCCTTCCGAAAGTCGTGCCGACCGCGTCGCGCACAGCCAAGCCAACACCGAGGAGGCCGTGGCCGCCCAGAACACCGACGCAAAGCCCAGGTGCGAGATCAACCAGCCGCCGCCCACGCCGCCCAGCACGCCCGGCAAGCCATAGCCGAGCGTCGTGTACAGCGCCTGGCCACGGCCACGCAGGCGGTCCGGGAACAACTTGTGGATCACCGCGATGCAGGCCGCGTGATGGGCAGCAAAAGTGATGGCATGGCTCATCTGCGCCAGCACCAGCACCGGCACCCAGCCGCCGAAGGCTGCGGTGGCAGAAAACCGCAGCGCAGTCACCGCCGCCACGATCTGCAGCCAGCGGTGCGGCGACGCCCAACCGAACCAGCGGCCCTGGCCCCAGAAAACGCCGATCTCCACCGCCACGCTCACCGCCCACAGCGCGCCCACCGCCGCCTTGCCGTAACCCAGGCTGACGAGATAGAGCGAAAAGAAAGCGTACAGGCTGGTGTGCGCGAGCACGGTGAAAAACACCGACCCAAAGAACCACGCCACCGCGGGCTGGCGCAACATCGGCAGCACGGGCGGCGCAGGCTCGTCGTGCTGCGCGCTTTCGTGCGTGGCCGGCAGGCGCAGTGCGGCCAGCAGCAGCAGGCCGTTCATGGCCGCCACGAAGGCCGGGAAGATCTGGATGCCCACCCGTTCCAGCAGCGCGCCGAAGCTGGTGACGGACAGAATGAAACCGATGGAGCCCCACACGCGCACCCGACCGTAACGCTTGGGGTCGATGCCGTCCGGCGTGTGCAGCAGTTTGGCGAGCAAGGCCTCATACAGCGGCACCACACCGCTGTTGGCCACGAACAGCAACGTCGTCACCACCGCCACCGGCACGGCAGCCTGCACACCCAGCAGGCCCAGCGCCGCCAGCAGCGAACCCGCCGCCGACAGCCGGATCAGTTCGGTGCGACGCCCGCTGTGGTCGCCAGCCCAGCTCCAGGCGTAAGGCGTCACCACACGCGACCAGCTCTGCAGCGAAACGATGGCGCCGATCACCAGCGTCGAGAAGCCCAGGCTCTGAAACCACAGCGGCGCATAGGGGTTGAACAACCCGATGGCGCCGAAATAGCAGAAGGTCAGCGCACTGAAACGACGAAGACCGGAGATGCGCGCTGGCTGGTCGGCCGCTGGTACCGGCGTCATGCCCGCGACGCTGGCACGGGCGGCATGGGCAAGCGCACGTCACCACACTGCGCGCGGTGGCGCAGCGCATGGTCCATCACCACCAGCGCCAGCAGCGCTTCGGCAATGGGCGTGGCGCGGATGCCCACGCAGGGGTCGTGGCGGCCGAAAGTTTCCACCACCGTGGGCGCGCCACTGCGGTCGATGCTGGCCCGGGGCAGGCGGATGGAACTGGTGGGCTTGATGGCCAGGCTGACCACCAGCTCTTGCCCGGTGCTGATGCCGCCCAGAACGCCGCCGGCGTGGTTGCTGGCAAAACCGTCAGCCGAAAGTTCGTCGCCATGTTCGCTGCCGCGCTGCGTGACGACGCCAAAGCCGCTGCCGATCTCCACGCCTTTGACGGCATTCAAACCCATCATCGCGTAGGCGATGTCGGCGTCGAGCTTGTCGTACAGCGGCTCGCCCAGGCCCACCGGCACGCCGTGGGCACGCACCTCGATGCGCGCGCCGCAGCTGTCGCCGGCCTTGCGCAGCGCGTCCATATGCGCTTCCAGCTGCGCGATCTGGCTGCGGTTGGCGGCAAAGAAGGCGTTGTCGGGGATGTGCGTTTCACCTTCGAAAGCTATTTCGATCTCGCCCAGCGCGCTCATCCAGCCGGTGAAGGTGGTGCCATGCTGCTGCAGCAGCCACCTGCGCGCCACGGCGCCGGCGGCCACCGTGGGCGCCGTCAGACGTGCCGACGAACGACCGCCACCCCGGGGGTCGCGCAGGCCGTACTTGCGCCAATAGGTGTAGTCGGCATGGCCGGGGCGAAAGGTGTCGAGCAGGTTGCCGTAGTCGCGGCTGCGCTGGTCGGTGTTGCGGATCAGCAGTGCGATCGGCGTGCCGGTCGTCAGCCCTTCGTAGACGCCCGACATGATCTCGACGGCATCGGCCTCGTTGCGCTGCGTCACGTGGCGGCTGGTGCCGGGCCGGCGGCGGTCGAGTTCGGGCTGGATGTCGGCCTCGGACAGCGCCATCCCCGGCGGGCAGCCGTCGATCACGCAGCCGATCGCCGGGCCGTGGCTTTCGCCGAAATTGGTGACGCGGAACAGTTCGCCGAAGGTGCTGCCGGACATCGCTGCGGACCAGAAAGGAAACGCACGATTCTAGGCGTCGGGTCGTCTGCTGGACGGCGTTGCGGGCGGCACGCCGCCGCGCTGCCGCGCTGCCGATCAGGCTGCGCCGGGTTTCGCGCCGCGGTCGGCGACGGTGCCGGCGCCGGGGTCGGCGACGGTGCCGGGTTGCATCGGCGGCTCGGACCGTTCCGGCGGCCAGTCGCGGATGTAGGCCTTCAGCATCCTGTTCTCGAAGTCCTGCGCGTCGACGACGGTCTTGGCGACGTCGTAGAACGAGATCACGCCCATCAGCGTGCGGTGGTCGAGCACCGGCATGTAACGCGCATGGCGCATCAGCATCATGCGGCGGACCTCGTCGATCTCGGTTTCCGGCGTGCAGGTCAGCGGCGCGTCGTCCATCACCGAGCGCACGCGCCGCT
>JBBQMM010000226.1:0-7165 GCA_038328935.1 Burkholderiales bacterium | reverse complement strand
TCGGCCCGCGGCGCGAGCGACCGTAGTGGCCCCACTTGGCAGAGTCGACGTCGTTCATGTCCGCAATGAGAGGAGCCTGCAAGGATTGCGCATACTGCAGCATCGTCGACGAATGCACGATGACAGCATCCACCTTGCACCTTGCGCTGGCCCGATGAACCCATCGCGCCATGCCCGCATCACGGTAATACGCCACGGTCAAAGGCTTGTTTCGCAGCAGACCGCCCAGACTGCGCAGGCGCGCCACAGACGGATGCAGTCGCGCCGCGTGCAGATCGGCACACATGCTTCGAACCTGCGGCACATGCTGCTCATCGCCGGGGTCGTCGACAAAGGTACCCAGCATCAGTTGGTGCCGCTGACCCAGATGACGCAACAGTTGATAGGTGTGGATCTTGTCGCCCTTGTCCGGCGGATAGGGAATCCGGTGTGTCAGCAGCAGGATGTTGGCCATGGCTGCTTTAACCCAGGCCACGCACGACCATCGGACCCAGCCAGTTGGCGACACCCAGGGGCAGCCGCTTCCAGGTGGCAATCATCAGCCGGTACTTGGCGTTGGCCGGGTTGTTCTGCGGCACGGCATCGCGTTTGTACAGCTGGTACTCGTAGTGCAACGGCTGCGGCTCGAAGCCCCAGTTCTTCTTGAACGCGTAAGGGCCGGTTCCCTGTTTGCTGCGGCCGTAGTCGAAGGTCTTCAGGCCGCGTGCGCAGGCCTTGCGCATCAACTCCCAATACTTGAAGTCGTTGGCCGCCAGCTCGCGCGCAGCCACCTCGTCGCCCGCGTAGTAGGGCAGCACTTCATCGCGGAAATAGAAGCTCAGCACCGATGACAACAACTGCCCGCCGGGGCCGGTGACGGTGAGCACTTCGCAGTCGGCGCCGAATTCCTGCTTCAGACGCTCGAAATAGCGCTTGGGCATGGCAGGCGTGCCGTGGCGCAGCACGTTGTCGGCGTAGACGGCAAAGAAACGGTCGACCGTGGGGTCGATCTGGCTGGCCAGCCCATTCTTGATGCCCTTGCGCACCATCGCACGCTGCTTGCGCGGAATGGCCAGCATGTTGGCTTCTTCGTCGGGCAGGATGGCCTTGCGGAAAGTGACGTACAGGTCTTGATGCGGCCAGTCGTCATGACGACGCTGCACGTGGCGCAACTCCAGGTGCTGCACACCCAGTTCGCCGGCCAGGCGCTGCGCATGAGCTTCCAGTGCCGCAGCGCTGGCTTCATCAGCAGCGGCCACACCGCCGTAGACCGCAAACGGCAGGCTCGTCAGGGCATTGCCGAAAAGCAGGGTCTTCACATGTGCCAACGGCAGCACGCCGGTGATGCGGCCGGCTTCATGCGCATAGAGATAGTAGGTGGGATGCCTGAACACATCGCGCAGGATGCGTTGCCAGCCGGCACGGTGAAAGAACGTCGCATCGGCACAGGCCAGGACAAAGTCGTCCCACGCCTTGGAGCCTGCGTGATCGTCGGCTGAAAGCAGCGCGGTCGTCGGCACGTGGCGGCTCAATGTCTGGCCGCGGGCCGCGCCAGGAAAATCTCGTCCATGCGGCCCCACTGGAAGTCTGCCAGCAGGCAGTGCAGGCGCTTCTCCATGCGCGGAATGTTGACGTAGTGGCGGAACCGGGTCTTCAAATCGATGCCGGGCACCCGCGGTTGGCCGGCATCGATCTCCCAGGGGTGGAAGTAGAAGATGGCGGGCTCGCGTTCCTTGCGGTTGACACGGTTCAACAACCAGCGCGAAGCCGCATAAGGCAGCAGCCTGAAGTAACCCCCACCGCTGGAAGGCAGATTGCGCTTCATCAGGCGCACGGTGGTCACCGGGATCTCGATCAAGCCCGCTCCGACGCGGTAGGCGAAGCGCGGCGAATCGGGCATGCCGTAATGATCATGCTTGATCGGGTAGACGCTGCTGCTGTAGCGGTAGCCCGCGCGGTCAAGGACTTCAAAGGCCCACAGGTTGCCGACGCCGATCGAAAAACTCGGGGCCCGATAGCCGAGCACCGGCTTTCCGCCGAGGTCTTCGAGCAGGCTCTTGGCCCGCGTGACGTCCTGGGAAAACGCCTCGCGGCTCAGGTCGCTGGCGCGTTCGTGTCCGTAGCCATGGCTGGCCAATTCATGACCGCCGGCCACGATGCTTCTCACCACCTGCGGGTAGCGCTCAGCGATCCAGCCCAGCGTGAAGAACGTGGCGCGCACCTCGCGCTCGGCCAGCATGGCCAGGATGCGGTCGACGTTGCGCTCGACCCGACATTCGGCCGCGTCCCAGTCGGCGCGCGCGATGTAAGGGGCAAACGCCGAAACCTGGAAGTAGTCTTCGACGTCGATGGTCAGTGCGTTGCGCAGCGTGGGCGTTGCCATGGGCTCGATTCGTGTCACGACGGGGCGGTGGGTGGTGCGCTGGGCTGGGTTGGGCTGTACGGGCTCGGGCAGTCAAACCCGGGCGATGAAACCTGGGCCATGAGACGTGGACCATCAGGGCCGGGAGGCTGCTGCCAGAACTATTCGATCACGGGCCGGGCTCGGCGGTGGGTTTCTTCACCGCGCTGACCAGTTGCTGAAGCATGTTGAGCGTCTGCACATTGATGCGCTCCAGGCGCAAAAGGCTCTTTTCAAGCCTTTGCAGCTGGTCGCCCCGCTGATCGGCAGTCAAGGATGCAATTTGTTGCGACATCGCGTCGGCACTCTCGCTGCTCAGGGCCACCAGGCTCAGGTCGACATCCAGCATGGCGCCGGCCATGCCACCGGGCATGCTCGGCTCAGCTCGCGCTGAAGCGCTCGTTGAGGGATTGCGCGCAGGCACCGTGTTCTCCTGCTGGAACTCCTGCACCACTTCCTTGACGTCTTCTGCCGTCAGGTGGCTGCGCCCGGCCAGGAAACCAGCCAGCAGCAACCGGTCGCACAAACCATTGATCCGCCGCGGGATGCCGCCACTGGCCTTGAAAATGTTCTCGATCGCTTCCGGGCCAAAGCTGGGTTTGTCCTTGGCACCGGCGCACTTGAGACGGTGGCCGATGTAGCCTCGGGTTTCTTCCAGATCCAGCGGCCCGATGTGGCACGTGGCAGCCACGCGTTGACGGAACTGTTCCATCTCCGGCTGCTGCAGGATTTCGCGAAACTCGGGTTGACCGACCAGGAAACTCTGCAGCAAGGCCTGGTTGCCGAACTGGAAGTTGGACAACATGCGCAGCTCTTCGACGGCCCGCGGGGTCAGGTTCTGCGCCTCGTCCACCACCAGCAGACAACGCTTGCCCTTGCTGGTCTGGCTGATCAGAAAAGCCTCGAGCGTGATCAGCAGCTCCGACTTGGGCACGTCCTTGACGCGAAACCCGAATGCCGCACCCACCATGCGCAACGTGTCTTCAGCCCCCAGCTGCGTGGTCACCAGATGACCCGTGATGACGTTGCTGCCGTGCAAGCCCTCGATCAACGAGCGCAGCACCATCGTCTTGCCGGCACCGATCTCGCCCGTGATGACGATGAAGCCTTCGTTGCGTGACACGCCGTACTCAAGATAGGCCTTGGCACGGCGGTGCTGCTTGCTGGCAAAGTAGAAATTGGGGTCGGGATTGAGCTGGAACGGCTTGCTGCTCAGACCGTAAAAGGCTTCGTACATATCAGAACCGCACGCTGAGCGAGCCCGTCAAAGCGGTGTCGCGGGTGGAGAAGGATGCACCACTGGAAACGCTGTAACGCGCGCCGATGCCGACCGAGGTGTGGCGATTCAACGCCGTGAAGACGTTCGACGACACCGATTTCAACGTGCTGTCGGTCTGGCCTGGCGCCGAGTTGACCTGGTAGTTGACAAACAGGCCCAGGTTGGTGACGGGCGTCAGGCGGTGCGACACGCTGGCATCCAGGCCCTTGTATTTCAGTGAGATGGTGCGCGGCAGGGCGCTCAGGTTTTCCAGCGGCTCGCTGGCGCCGGACGACGCGCGAATGGCAATGGTGGAGCGCGGCAGCAGGTAGGAATAGGTCAGTTCGTCCCGGCGCTGCACCGTGACGGCGGTCGTCAGGAAACCCCCACCGACGATGGAATTCGGGTCCTGCCCGGTCTGCCTCAGCAGTTCCAGAACGCGGATCAAACGCAAGTTGAAATCGGGCTCCACCGACTGGTACTGCCGCATGTAGACCTGAAACAGCGTCTGCGGTTGGTCATTGGTAGAAACATCCCGCGTGCTGGTGAAGCGAAAGGCCGAGCGGCGCAGCCGATGCTCCACCGCCACCTGGTAGCTGTCGCCAAAGTAGCGCCGGTCAGCGCTCAGGCTGACCACCGTGCGAGGCGAGGGCGTCCAGTTCAGGCTGCCGCCCCAGTTGTCGTAGGTGCGTGTGTCCACCCCACCCACGTTGGTGGACTCCTGCCCGGCGCGCGCCGACAGCGACAGGTCAGGCAGCGGCGTGGCAATCACCGACACCATCAGCCGGGCGTTGTCGGTGGTACGCCCGCCTTTGTAGGCAAGACGGTCCTGCGAAGCTGCCAGGCCCCAGCCCACGACGGTGCCGCGGCGCGGCGAAGACAGGTTCAGCGAAGATCCAACCACGTTGTAGTCGCCCGCCGAAGCGCCGCGCACCTGGTTGGCGCCGGCCTTCAGGCGCAGCTCGTAGTCAGCCAGGCCCAGCAGCTCGCCGCGCGCATACGGCGACACCTGCAGGTTCAGCACCTCGCGCTGATTGCTGTTGGCGGCCAGGCTGTTGGGCGAGTTCTGTTCGCCCAACGGCTGCACCAGCTGCTTGCCCACGCTGGCACGTGCGTCGACATAGACCCAGCCCGGCACCGCCTCTGCGCGCCCCGAAGCGTCCAGGTTGTTGTCGAACGTGTTCAGCTCGTTGCGGCGCGAGTGCACGCTGCCCCGCAGCTGGTAGTTCAGCGTGCCCTGAACGGGGCCCGACTGTTTGGACAACTGCAGCCCCGGCCCCAGCTGCATCACCAGTTCGGCAGGCTGGCTGCCGCCGGAGCGGCTGCGCACGCTCACATACTCGGCCGATGCATTGAAAGTGGGCACCAGCAGATAGGGCCTGGAAACGGTGGCGTCCTGCGCCAAAGCGGGCACACAGGCACAAGCCATCCACAGCAAGCTGCGCGCAAAAGGTGCCCGCAAGCAGTTCAGTGGCCCTGGACGCAATGCCCGCCGTCGGGGTCTTCGGTTCATCGTGGTCGCGGCGTTCAGGTTCTGGCCTTGCCCGCGCCTTCGCCAGCGATCGAAGCAACCTCCGAAGGCAGTCCGGAATCGGCCGGCGCCATCGAGCGATCGGCTGCGGCGCTGTCGCCTCCATAGCCGTAGCCGTAGTCGTAGCCATAACCGTAGCCATAACCATAGCCACCATAGCTGCCGTAGCCCCCGATGGCATCAGGTCGGGCCCTGTTCAGCACCATCATCTTCACCGGACAGGTCTCGATGGCGTGCAACGCCTGCTGCACGGTGCCCTGCAAGGTGCGGTCGGCGTGCACCACCACCACGATCTGGCCCATGTGGGTGGCCAGCACGCGCGACTCTGTCGTCAGCAGCAGCGGCGGGCTGTCGAAGATGATGATGCGGTCGGGGTAGCGTGTGGACATGTCGTCGAGCAAATTGGACATCGCGTCACTGGCCAGCAGCTCGGTCGCCTTGGCATGAGGCGTGCCGCTGGGCAGGATCGTCAACTTGTCGACATTCGTGCGCAGCAACACGCTGGCCATGTCCGCCTTGCCTTCCAGCAAGTCCAGCAGACCCGGCCCCGGTGGCAGACCCAGCATGCGCAGGATCGACGGCCTCGCCACGTCGGCGTCGACCAACCTGACCGTGTGGTCGAGTTCGGCGGCCATGCTCATGGCCAGATTGATGGACGTGAAGCTCTTGCCTTCGCCAGGCAATGCGCTGGTGATCATGATCAGGTTGCCATGCTTGATCGAAGCGGCACCGCGCCCTATGGCGTTGGCGATCAAAGGGCGCTTGATGACCCGGTACTGATCGGCCATCTGCGACCGGGGCGCCGCCGGCGTGACGATGCCGGAGGCAGCGATGGCCTCCAGGTTCATCACCACGCGCCGCGATTGCGCGGTGGTGTCCCAGGCGCTGTCGGCGCTGGTCGTGCGCGACGCTTCCTGGCGCTCGCTGAGACCGGCCAGGCCTGCGCCCGGGCCGACCTGGGCCCCACTGGCTTGCCGCCCCATGCCGGCTTCGGCCATCTCAGGCAACACGACACCGGCTTGGCGCAGTTGCTCCAGGCGCTCTGCGGCTTGTTCAATCAGGCTGCTCATCGGTTCAACCCCCGTAGCGATTCATCAAGGTCATCGCGATGAGCCCGGCAATGAACAAGCCCACCAAGCCTCCCGAGGCTGTCACGAACCTGAACAAGCCCGCCCGCTCGCGACGTCTGTCTTCGTCTGATATCAATCCGGTGACCACGCCCAACAGCGGCAGACCCGTCTTGGCACGCAGTTCATTGCCATCAGAGAAGGTGGGACGCAGCTGCGACGCAGCAAAGGAAAACAGCAGCCCTGCCGCCAGCGCACTGACCAAGGCCAAAGGCAACAACAGCAACCGGTTGGGTGACACGGGTTTGGGAGAAACACGCGGCGGGTCTATCAACCTGAATTCGGCCACGCCAGAGGCCACGTCGAGTTCACCCGACATCACGGCAGACTGGCGGCGCGCCACCAGATCTTCATAGTTCTTTTTCGTGATGGCGTAGTCGCGGTTGAGCTGGGCTGCCTCGGCTTCGATCTGGGGCGCCGTCTTCAGGGACTCCCTGATCTGTGAAAAGCGGCCCGCGTATTCCTCCACACGGGCCTGAAGAGCCGCCACCTGAACCTCGGCCGTGGCCATCATGCGGTTCAATTCCTGAACGGCCAGGTTTTCGTTGGCAACCGGTGCCGGGGCCACAGGCGCGGCGGCAGCCTTGCGCTGCAACTCAACCACTTCCTTGGCTTTGGCAGCTTCCAAGTCGGTCAGCAGTCGCCGGGTGTTCAGCACATCGGGGTGCTGGTCGGTATAGCGTTGCAGCAGGTTGTCGAGGTTGCGCTTCTGGGCTTCGATTCGTGCGTCGATTTCGGGCGTGGAGACCGCCAGACTCGATTCCTTCAACAGATTGGGCAGGGCGGTGGATGCCCCGCTGCCACTGCGGGCTTCGGTCAATTGGCGGCGCGCCGCGTCACGGGACTTCTCGGCCTCGCGCAGCTGGAGC
>JBBQMM010000225.1:0-7174 GCA_038328935.1 Burkholderiales bacterium | reverse complement strand
GCCGCCGGGTCGGCCGTGCCGGCCGCGGGCGTCTTCCTGGGTGCGCCGGGAACGCGCACCTTGTATTTGAGAATCCAGTCCAGCATGGGGTGCCCATCACGCGAATCAACAAGGTCCGCATTGTGTGGGCGATGGCGCCAGCGCCGTACCCGACGCCAAACAGCCCGTGTCAGCACGGCAGCGCATTGACCGCCGTCTGCCTTTCAAACGCCGCCTTTCAAACGACGCCCTTCAATCGGCGCCCTTCAATCGCCCCCCCTCAAGCGCCGCCTTTCAAGCGCCGACCGGCCGTGTCGACGCGCGACGTTCTGGCGCCGTCGTGAGTCTGCCGATCAGCCACAACAGGGCCACGATGACCACAGCCCCGAGCAGCAGTTGCGCCCATGACAGCGTGTGCGCGAACCACAGGAAAACGCTGGTGGCGCCCAGCACGGCGGTGAACAGCGTGGCCGCGACCCAGCCTGCGCCGCGCTCCAGCGGCGGGTCGTACCGCTGCACGGCGTGCAGCTCGAAGGCGGGCCGGGGCCAACGCGCGGCCACGTCGGCCGGCCGCCAGCCGGGGGGCTTGATCCACACCCGCAGCTTGTCGCGCCAGGCGCGGGTGTGCCAGCTGTCACACACCAGGTCGCGGTAGACCTGCAGGTTGGCCCACAGCGGGTTGAAGCTGCGCAGTGGCGCGCGCGTACCGTAGACGATGGGCTCGAGATCGTCTTCTTCCTTGAAGCTGCCGAAGATGCGGTCCCAGACGATCAGGATGCCGCCGTAGTTCTTGTCCAGATAGCGATCATTCACGGCGTGGTGCACACGGTGGTTGCTGGGGCTGCAGAACCAGCGGTCGAACCAGCCCAGGCGGCCGATCTGCTGCGTGTGCACCCAGTACTGGTACAGCAAGTCCACCAGCGCCACCACGCCGAACACCAGCGGCGGCACGCCCGCCAGCGCCATCGGCAGATAGAACAGCCAGCCCAGCAGGAAGCCGCTGCTGGTCTGGCGCAAGGCCGTGCCCAGGTTGTAGTCCTCGCTTTGGTGATGCACCGCGTGCGCCGCCCACAGCACCGCCACGCGGTGACCGGCGCGGTGCAGCCAGTAGTAGCAGAAGTCGTAGTAGACGAGCGCCAGCAGCCACACCCACCACGCGTCGGCCGGCAGCCGCGCCAGCGCCACATGCTCGAACGCCAGCGTGTAGACGCCGATGCGCAGCAGCTTGCCGAACACGCCCGTCACCTGGCTCATCACGCCCAGGCCGATGCTGTTCAGCGTGTCGTTCAGCCGGTAGGTGTTGCGGCCGCGCGCCAGACCGACGCCGAATTCCAGCGCGATCAGCAACAGGAACACCGGCGTGGCGAGCACGATGATCTGAGGGCCGGTCATCGGTGTGTCTGCACAGGCATGAATCTCTCGAAGGCTGTGACTCTAGAGCATGCAGAGCCGGCCTAACATCAGCGGATGGACCCGCAAACCCTGCTTATCACCGGCGGCAGCCGGGGCATCGGCGCCGCCACAGCGCGCCTGGCGGCTGCCCAGGGCTGGGACGTGGCCGTGAACTACACGCGTGACGCCGTGGCGGCCGAATGCGTGGCCGCCGACGTGCGCGCACTGGGCCGGCGCGCGCTGGTGCTGCAGGCCGATGTGGCCGACCACGCGCAGGTACTGGCGATGTTTGCCACCATCGACCGTGCCTGGGGCCGGCTCACGGGCCTGGTGAACAACGCCGGCGTGGTGGACGTGCCGGCGCGTGTGGACCAGATGGCGCCCGCGCGGCTGCAGCGCATGTTCGCCGTCAATGTAATGGGCAGCATCTGGTGCGCGCAGCAGGCCGTGCGCCGCATGAGCACGCGCCACGGCGGCGTGGGCGGTGTCATCGTCAACCTGTCATCGGCCGCGGCCCGGCTGGGCTCGCCGGGGCAGTATGTCGACTACGCGGCTGCCAAGGGCGCCATCGATACCTTCACGCTGGGCCTGGCACGCGAGGTGGCGGCCGAGGGTGTGCGCGTGAACGCCGTGCGCCCGGGCATCATTGCAACCGACATCCATGCCAGCGGCGGCCAGCCCGACCGTGCGGCGCAACTGGCGCCGCAGGTGCCGATGAAACGCGCCGGCAGCGCCGATGAGGTGGCGCAGGCCATCGTGTGGCTGCTCGGACCCGGCGCCAGCTACACCACCGGCGCGGTGGTGGACGTGACGGGGGGGCGCTGAGTCTCACGATGAGGGGCGACGCCCCGAGTCATGGAGCAGTTCTACATTTAAGCCGAAGGCGCCGGCCGCTTTCGGCGCGGCGCTGCATCAGCTCGCGAATTCCCGCAGCAGCTTCTGAAGGTCTTGCGCCGCCGTCTTCTCGGTCCCCTTGCTGCCGCGCGCATAAGTGCCCAGCACCATCTCGGCCTGCGCGGCCACGGTGTCCCAGGCCCAAGGCGCGCTGACGCGCGTGTGCAGCTCGCTGAAGCCGGTGACCAGGGGGCCCTTTTCGTCTGCCAGCGCGCGCTGCGTCAAGGCCAGCAGCATGTCGAATTCCACCAACCCGACCAGGCACCAGAAGTCGGGCGTCGCTTGCACCTTCTGGGCCAGCGATGCCTGCGCTTCTTCGACATCGCGTGCCGCCAGGCCGGGCCAGCCGCGGCGGTTGTGGTTGAGCATCCACTCCAGCGTCAGGCGGTTCACCAGCGGGTAGAAGGCGTTGCCCTCGGCATGGGACTGGGCCTGCTTTTCTGCGGCGCTATAGGCTTCCAGCGCCATTTCCCAGTTGGCGGTTTCGGCCTTCAGGTCGCCGCATTTACGTTCCAGCAGGGCCAGCCGCTTCCAGGCCGAGCCGCACAGGCTGTGACGTTCCAGCGTGGGTTGCAGGCCGGCCAGCGCGCGCAGGCTGCGCAGCGCTTCGGTGATGTCCTGGCGCGCCAGATCCATGTCTTTTGAACCTTTGGCGGCCTTCTTGGCCAGCTTGCCGCCGCGCCGCACGCGCAGGTTGCCCCACTGTTCGTGGGCTTTCATCGATGCGCTGCCGTCGTTGGCGCTGATGGCCCTGGTGTACCAGCCGATGGCGCTGTCGGTGTCGCCGGCTTCGGCGTAGGCCAGGCCAAAGGCTTCGGCCACCGCGCCCATGCTGCCCCACTGGGCTTCAAAGCGGCCCTGCAGATGGCGCACTTTTTCCAGCTGCGCGACGCGGTCTTCGTGCATCCACTTCACGCGCACGGCCTGCTCTTCCAGCGCCAGCGCCAAACCCAGCGGCGAGGCCACGCTCTCGAACTCGTCCTTCGGGCTGCGCGTCACGTTCATGGTGTCGTGCGGGCCGCGGCGGTACACCCAGTCGGGGTCGCCGTAGGCCTGGTAGGCGGCCCAGGTGTTGCTGTTGCGGTCAGCATTCCAGGCCGCCTTGCGCGCTTCGGCCACGGCGTCGATGAAGGGGCGACGGCCCAGGATCTGGCGGTAGAAGGTTTCGGCAAACACCTTGGCGGGTTGGTCGTCCACCGCCCAGCCGGCGGCGATGACGCAGCGCACGCCGATCGAGATCAGCGAGTCGGCCACGCCCATGGCGAACTCGGCGCGGTCGAAATTCGCCTTCGCCTGGGTGCCGCCGCGCAGGGTCTGGTCGGCGTCGCGTGCGGCCAGGTGGCAGCAGTTGACGAACACCAGTTCGGGCACGGTGCGCATGGCGTGTATTTCGTGCGGGCCGAGGAAAGCGCCCTCGGACAGCACGACGCCGCCCACTTCGATGATCTTGCCATCCTTGTCGCGCTTGATGGGTTCGCCGTGGCCGGCCACGTGCACGATGCGGTAGCGCTTGTCGAACAGGCTGTTGATGATGCTGCTGGCGTCGTTGTTGTCGATCAACGCCACCACGCGGTCAGGGCCCAGGCCGCCCGAGCCGATGAGCGCGTCGCGCACCGCTTCGGCTTCGGCGCGGGCGCCGGGCAGCGCCACATAGTCCTCGGGGTTGACCAGCGGCTCGCCGATGATGAGCACTGCGTCGTCCGCCTGCGCGTCCTGCACCTGCTGGCGATAGTGCTCCTGCTGCAGCTTGCGCAGCAGCTTGGTGCGGATGGCCCAGGGTTCTTCGTCTTGCTGCGCACTGTCGCTGCTGCGCGTGTCGAGCAGCTCCCAGGGGATGGCGGCGGTCCTGTCGTCCAGTTCAAGCAGCATGCGGCTGGTACCGGCCAGGAAGGGCTCCACCTCCAGCGGCACCAGCAGCTGGAAAAGCGTGCGGCCCAGCAGCGGGTCGCGGTTGCTTTCCGTGCTGGCGCGCCTGACCAGGGCGCGCAGCAACTTGCCCTGCGTGCTCTGCGCGGTGACTTCGGTGCGCGCGCGTTTGGTGTCGAGACGGAAGGCAATGGTGTCGAGCGATGTGCTGGTGGCAGCGATGAAGTCGTAGTCGGTGCCGCGGTAGCCGCTGTTCATTTGCCGGCGCAGCGGGCCGACGCCACTTTGGATGCTCGACGTGACATCGAACTGCTCGGGTGCTGCCATCTGCAGCACATGCAGCCCCTGCCAGGCGTCGCTGGCGCGCTCGAGGTACAGCTCCACCAGCGTCAGATGGCCGACCCGGGGCCAGCGCGCATCGGGCACGGTGGCCAGGCGCTGGTTGGCCTCGCGCACGCCCTGTGCAATGGCGCGCGCGGCGGTGCTGGCGCTCATGCCGGCGCCGCCGCTGCCCATCAGCGTGGCGGTCAACTCCAGGCTGGTGACGGCCAGCGGGGCGCCACCCGCGGCAGCGCCCGCCAGCGTGCCCTCTGCCGTGCGCTGCACCCACGCCATCACACCCTGGCGCACGGTGCGCGTGAGATCGCGTTCGGTGAGCTTGCCCTCTTCGCCCAGGCCCACCACCACCACGCTGGCGGGCTGGGGTGCGCGCCACGGGTTCTCGGAGTCGGCGCAGGTGTTCAGGAACACCTGGTGCGTGCCGGTGGCGTCGGGGTACAGGCCCGCGTTCAGCGAATCCTTCATCGCACCGCCGGCCAGCCTGTTGATCACCTTTTCGGTGCCGGTGAGTTGCAGCGCGCGTGAGTGGCCCACCATCAGCGTGCCACGCACGAAACTGAGGTTGCCGTTGAGCACCGTCACCGTCAGCGGTGCTTCGGTGCTGCGGTCGGCGGGCCCGGTGGGCATGCCCGAGGCTGCAAACACCTGCCGCTGGCTGGCCGCCGGCAGGGCGCTGGGCCGCGCGCGTGAAGGCCGGCTGCGCACGTGCAGCACCGGCTTGGCGGCGCCGCCGGCCTTGCCCGTGGCGCTGCGCTGGGCGCTGCTCTCCAGGCGCGGCAGCAACTTGGTTTCACCCTTCGTCAGCAGTTCCAGGTAGGCATCGAAGGCCTTGCCGACGTCGGGCATGCTGCCGTGTTCGCTGTCCAGCGTCCAGGTGCGCACGCCGGGCAGCAGGGCGCTTTGCAGTGGCACGCGGCCGTCGCCCCCGTCTTCGGCGTTGAGATAGACAAAACCTTCGTTGCCCCACTCAAAGCCGTCGGGCGTGAACTTGGCATGGCCCACCACGAGCAGGATTTTGTCGGCATGTTCGCGCAACGAGCCGCCGCTTTGAGCATTCAGCTGCGCGTCCAGCGCCAGGCGCAGCGCGCGCGCCTGGTCCAGCACGGCTTGTGGCGGCACGCCCCATTCGTAGGCGGCGTCGGCGGCCTTGCCGTCGGTCTCGCCAAAGGAGCGGTGCCACCAGTTGGCCTCTTGCACGGTCTTCAGATCGCGCCGCGCCAGGTCGGCCCAGGTTTCGTGGCGGTCCAGGCCCAGTTTCACGTCCAGCAGCTGGGCCTGCAGTTGCATGAAGCCCGGCATCTCGGCCATCAGCTGGCGCGCGGCGTGGTCGCGCAACGGGCTGCCAAAGCTGGCCAGTGCGTTGCCGAAGGTGTCGTCGCCCGACAGCACCTGCATCGGCGCCCACGAGCCGCCGTTGGGTGTGCCCAGCATCACGAAGCGCGCGCCCTCGCGCCCCATCAGGCGGCCGAAGGTCTTGGGCCGGCGCAATTGCATGGTGCGTGCGACCACGCCGCCCATGCTGTGCGCCAGGATGCGCACCGGCAGGCCGTTGCTGTTGCGTGCGTCCAGCTCGGCGTCCAGCGCATCGGCCAGGCGCTCGGCCTCTTCTTCTATGGGGCGGCGCCAGTCGAAGGCGAAGGGCACCACGTGATGGGTGGCTGCCAGGTGGTCCATCAGGTCGTCGTAGACCAGGCCGATGGGGCCATCGGGCAGCACGTGGTCGGCCCCCTGGGCCTGGTACTTCAGCTTGCCCAGGCCACCGATGAGGCGCAGGCTGAGCCAGATGCGCTTGTCCTCGGCCTTCAGGTGGCTGCCCAGGATGCCCGGCAGCACGAACACCGCCGGCTTGTCGGATGCGGGCTGACCGTCGTCGGCGCCGCGGCGCGCAGCGCGCTGGCCCGACGAGTCCTGCCCCGCCCACGACAGGGGCCCGATGGTGCGAAAGCCCTCGGGCGTGGGCTGCGTGAGCCCGCCCACCACGGCCAGCACGGTGCGCTCGTTGGCAAAGTAGTTGAAGTGGGTGGACTTGCCGCTCTGGTCGAGCAGGAAGGTGGCGCCGCCGGCCCGCGGGCTGCCGCCGTACATGCTGCGCGTCTGCACCACGATGTCGTTGTCGGTCCAGTAGTAGGCGTCGGCGAGCAGCGTCTTCAGCCAGCTGCCGATGCTGTCGCCCTGCAGGTCGCCGGCCACCACGCGCAGATCACCGGGTATGCCTTCTTCAGCGGCGTTGAGCCAGTTCACCAGCGGTGTGTCGGGAATCATGCTGGCCAGCCCCGGCAGCTCGGCCGGGCGCGTGCGGCGGCGCGCCACCTCGGTGAGAAAGTCCACCAGTGCCGGCACCACCGGCACGCCGGCCAGCTCGATGGTCCACTTCAGCACCGACAGGTAGGCGTCCAGCCGCTTGCTCGCCAGCAGCGTGCCGCGCGCCGGGCAGGCCACGCGCAGCACGCGGTCGACGCGGATGTCTTTCGTGCGCATCAGCGTAGCCAGCTCCTGCAATTCCTGGCGCTGCGTGGCGTAAGAGCCGTCTTCGTCGTCGGCAAAGTGCGCCAGGTCCTGCGCGTCGATCTTGCCCTGCCCGGCCACCCGCGCCAGCACCTCGGCCACCAGGCCGCCGCGCGAATGCGTTGCCAGGTGCAGCCTGGCACCGGACGGCAGCGCCCGTGCCAGCGTCAGCGCGTTGGTGATGGGGCTGGCGCCCACC
>JBBQMM010000224.1:0-7196 GCA_038328935.1 Burkholderiales bacterium | reverse complement strand
GGTGATAGCTGCGTTCGACCTAGAAGACGATTTGCGGGTAGCGCGTGAGCGGCCGCGACCTGAGAGCATCCAAGGCCTCTGTCGGCGCCCGGCGTTCGCGGAGAAAAAAGGGCATCACGGCCGGGCCTTTGCTCCCTCTCCATTCCAGGGAGTGGGTTTGGGGGCGTGGGGGGGGTTTCGTGCCGCATGCGGCGAGCCCGCTAAGCGATGCCGGCTTGCAGGCCGGCATGCGCACTGCAAGTGAGGGTGCAATGCCGGGCGGCAAATCAACGACTTGGAAGTTTTGTTTCTCATGAGCATTCAGGCCCGTGCCGGCGCCCGGCGTTCGCGAAGTAAAACAACTTCTGGTATGAAGTTGTACTTCGATATTTTGTTTACTTGAGAGTCTGTCAACCGCCGCCGCGCTGCATGTACAGGTCGAAGTAACGAAGAAACAGCTGGCGCTCTTCGGCCGTGGTGCCGGTGAAGACAAAGAGCACCTGCAAACGCGGTAGCGTGATGAGCGCAATCTTGCGCGGCGGCAGCACCGACCAGCTCAACGCCAGCTGCCCCTGCGGCAGTTGCACCTGCGCGCCGGTGTCGGCACGCAAGTCCGTCAGCGCACAGTCGCGCACGGCGCCCGGCAGCCAGCGCAGCCACTCGGTGGTGGTGCAGCCGTACTCGCGCTCGAAGCGCTCGGCCACGGCAGCCGGCGTCATGACAGAGTGGTCTCCATCCCTGTCCCTCTCAGGAGGCGGGCTGGGGGCGAAGCGGAGGTTTCGAGCCGCATGCGGCGAGTCCGCTGAGCGATGCCGGCTTGCAAGCCGGCATAGGTACTGAAAGTGAAGGTGAATCTTGCCCGGGAACAGTTCTGCTGCGCCAGCACTGCACCCTCACCCCAGCCCTCTCCCTGGCAGGGAGAGGGAGCCATACGGCTGCTAACCACCGGCCACGGGGGGCCAGATGGCCAGCACGTCACCGTGCAACAGCGTGCGTGTCGCGCGGTCGGCCGGTGCGATGTAGTGGCCGTTGATCAGCACCAGGTGCACCAGCTTCATGGGCAGCGCAAAGGGTTCGATGATCTGCGCGATGGTGGCGTCGCGGGCCACTTGCAGTTGCATGTAGTTGCTGGTGCGGTGCTGCAGCGGCAGGTGTTGCGTCAGGCTGGCGTAGAGCTTGAAGGTGATCTCGATGCGCTCACCGGGGTTCGGGCCTGCACCCGCCGCGCCAATGCCTGCGTCCGCACCCGCACCCGCACCCGCACCCACACCCGCACCCGCACCCGCACCCGCACCCGCACCCGCACCCGCACCCGCACCCACACCCACACCCGCACCCGCACCCACACCCGCACCCGCACCCGCACCCGAACCCGAACCGGCACCCGCGTCCTCGCCCGCACCTGGAACTGAACCTGCAGGCCCCGCCCCCGCCGGGCTGTTCGACGGGTCAGGAGTCGCTGCTTCAGACATGGGCGTGCCGGTCCTGCGCCTGCGCACAGGCCAGGTAGGCCTTCATCAACTGCGTCGGGTCTTCCAGCAGCCTGTCTTTCCAGGCGCCCAGGTGCACGCCGCCTTCCACCAGGCCGCGCATCACGCCCACGTGTTCGGTCCAGCCGATGCTGTTGCAACCGATCATCACATCGTCGCTGAACTGCAGGCTCAAGTGGCGGCCGCTGTCGCGCTCGGTGAGTTGCGCGCTCTGGCCACCCGGCACGCCATCCCACTTGCCGAAGCTGGCCGAGATCAGGCCCAGAGTGTCGAGCACGTTGATCTGGGTCACGCCGGGCAGGGCGGCGTGCTGGCCCACCATGTTCAGCGCCGCCACGCGCGCCTGCTCGGCGGCGTTGGGCTGGATGGCGCTGACGATGGTGGTGCCGCTGATCTTGTCGAAGGCCTCGGCGCAGTCGCCGGCGGCATAGACGCCGGCAGCGCTGGTGTGCATGTGTTCGTCGGTCAGCACACCCTGCAGGCAGCGCACGCCGCTGTGTTCCAGAAAGCCGATGTTGGGTTTCACGCCCGTGGCGTTGATCACCAGGTCGGCCTCGATGACGCCGCCCGTGGACAGGTGCACCTTCATCGGCGCGCTGCCGGGGACGCTGCTGTGCTCGATCTGCGTCACCTTGGCACCGGTGTGCACAGCCACGCCTTTGTGCTCGCACCAGTCCTTGATCATGCCGCCGGCCACTGCGCCCATCATGCGCGGCACCATGCGGTCACCCATCTCCACCACGCTGAGCACCACGCCGCGCGCCGCCAGCGATTCCATGATGATGCAGCCGATGAAACCCGCGCCCATCTGCAGCACGCGGGCGCCGGGCTTGGCCAGCGCCTGGATGGCGCGTGCATCGGCCAGGGTCCAGCAGCTGTGCACGCCAGGGCCTTTGATGCCGGGTATCGGCGGCGTCGCCGGCGTGGAGCCGGTGGCGATCAGCAGTTTGTCGTAGGCGTGGCTGCTGCCGTCTTGCAGCGTCACCGTCTTCGCGTTCGTATCCACCCGGCTGGCGCGGCCGTGCAGGACTTCGATGCGCAGCTTCTTGTAGTGATCGACGCCGTGGCGCAGGTGCGTGCCCGCTTCGGCGATGTTGCCCATCAGCAGGTAGGGAATGGCCATGCGCGAGTACGGCGCCTCGGGTTCGTCGCCTATCAACACCACGGTGTCTTGTGGCGCCTGCTTGCGGATGGTCTCGGCAGCGATGACGCCGGCAGGGCCGGCACCCAGGATGATGTGTTTCATGGCGATGGAGTGGATTTCAGTGTGGCAATGAAAAAGGCGGTTGCCAGGAACCGCCTTTTTTGACAGGGGCGCAGTGCTCGTTTCAGAGCCCTGCGATTACAGCCCCAGGCGGGCGCGGGTGTCGGACTTGAGCATGCCGTCGGCGTCCCAGCCGCGCGCGGCGTAGTACTTGGGCAGCATCTCGGGCAGCTGGCTCACCAGGCCTTTGGCCGGGCCAGTCTTGGCGGGCTCGTTCAGCAGCCGCGGCGGCAAGGTGTCGTCCTTGCTGGTGAAGCCGGCGCGGTTGTTGAAGTCACGCTCCATGTTCCAGATGCGCTCGCCGATCTTGGCCATGTTTTCCAGCGTGAACTCCGGCCCGCAGGCGGCAGCCACTTGTGGCGCCACGTCGGCCAGGCCCCAGGCGAAGCTGGTGAAGATGCAGATGCCGGCGCTGTCGAAGGCGGCGGTGGCGTCCTGGAAGGCGATCACGAGTTCGGGCTTGCCTTCGGCGGACAGCGGGTCGGTCTTCACCGGGATGCCCAGCACTTCAGAAGCCACGGTGTAGCCGCGCAGGTGGCAGGCGCCACGGTTGCTGGTGGCGTAGGCCAGGCCCATGCCCTGGATGCCGCGCGAGTCGTAGGCCGGGAATTCCTGGCTCTTGACGGTCATGCTCAGCCCGGGGTGGCCGTACTTCTTGCACAGGCGCGCGCTGCCCTGGCCGATTTCCTTGCCGAAGCCTTCGCCCTTGGCGGTGATGTCGACAAAGTGGGCCAGCGCCTGCGCGCTGCCGAACTTGGCGTCGATGCCGAGTTGCTCCTGGGTGAGCACGCCCATGTCGTAGAGCTCCATCACCGCGCCGATGGTGGCGCCGAAACTGATGGGGTCCATGCCGTGTTCATTGCAGATCACGTTGGCGTACTGCAGCGCTTCGAGGTCGTTGACGCCGTTGGCGGCGCCCAGCGCCCAGGCGGCTTCGTATTCCAGGCCGCCGCTGGCACCCCAGTACTGTGGCTTGTTGGCCACCGTGAAGTGGCCCTGGTCGATTTTCTGGATGCGTCCGCAGGCGATGGTGCAGCCGAAGCAGGCCTGGTTGGTGACGAGCGGCTTCTTGCCGTCGGTGGCGCGGGGCGTGGCCATGACTTCGGCCGAGATGTCCTTGGCGCCTTCGAAGGCCACGTCGCGGTGGTTGCGCGTGGGCAGCGCGCCCATCTCGTTGATGACGTTCATCAGCACCTGGGTGCCGTAGGTGGGCAGGCCCTGGCCGGTGACGGCGTTGTCGTGCAGGATCTTCTTCTTCTCGAAGGTCACGCGCATGAACTCTTTGGGGTCGGCGAGGTTGCCCACGCCCTTGGTGCCGCGCACGATGATGGCTTTCAGCAGCTTGCTGCCCATCACCGCGCCCACGCCCGAGCGGCCGGCGGCACGGTGCAGGTCGTTCACGACAGCGGCAAACAGCACGCCGTTTTCACCGGCGCCGCCGATGCTCGACACCTTGGCCAGCGGGTCCTGGTGGCTGGTCTTGAGCAGGGCCTCGGTTTCAAAAACCGTCTTGCCCCACAGGTGGCTGGCATCCTTGAGTTCAGCGACGTCGTCGACGATGCTCAGGTACACCGGCTTGGCCGACTTGCCTTCGAAGATCACCATGTCCCAGCCCGCCATCTTCAGCTCTGCGCCCCAGTAGCCGCCCGAGTTGCTGCAGGCGATGGCGCCCGTGAGCGGGCTTTTGGTGACCACCGTGTAGCGGCCGCCGGTGCTGGCCATGGTGCCGGTGAGCGGGCCGGTGGCCCAGATGACCTTGTTGCCCGGCGACAGCGCGTCGACCTTGGGGTCGACTTCTTCGACGATGTATTTGGTGGCCAGGCCACGCGAACCGAGGTAGTCGCGCGCCCAGCCCATGTTCAGCGGCTCGCTCTTGACAGTGCCGGCGGTGAGGTTGACGCGGAGGATTTTTCCTGCCCAAGACATGTGTGTGCTCCTTAACGTGGAAATGTTCGATGATCCGGGGCGCTGCCCGGCATCATGAAACTGGGTGTTTCAGGCGAGGTTGAAGCGCCGTTCAAGCTACGTTCAAGCGCCGTTCAAGCGGAAACCTGGTTGCCCAGCTTGTCGGCCCAGGCCTTCATCTTGTCGATGCCGGTCCAGTTGGCGTCCACGTAGGTGATGGCGCCGGTGGGGCAGGCGGTGGCGCAAGCGGGGTCGCCGCCGCAGAGGTCGCACTTCTGCACCTTGCCGGTTTCCTGCACGTAGTTCACGGTGCCGAAGGGGCAACTGATGGTGCACACCTTGCAGCCCACGCAGGTGGCGTCGTTCACCACCTTGGCGCCGGTCAACAGGTCGATGGTGATGGCTTCAACCGGGCAGGCATGCAGGCACCAGGCTTCGTCGCACTGGGTGCAGGTGTAGGGCACCTTCTTGCCGGTGTCGTGGAAGTCGAATACCTTGATACGCGACTTGGCGGGCGCGAAGACGCCGTAGTTCTCATAGGAACAGGCCATTTCGCACTGAAGGCAGCCGGTGCACTTGTCGGCGTTGATGTGCAGGCTCTTTTGCATTTCTGGGGGTCTCCGCGGGGCTGATGAGGTCGGTGCACGGCCCACCTGTGACCATGCGTTCAGCTGCGATGATGGTCATAGTCGATGACGGCAGATACCTGGGCTTACCCTGGTTTGGAGACGGAACGGTGCCGGGGCGTATCCCCGGCGTGCGGCTTCGTGGATCAGTCGGGCCGCGCCTTGGCAGCGTACGGCGTCGCATGGCGGTTGGCACCGTGAGCGCTGGCGCCATGAAATTTCGCGCCATGGCCGGGCGCCGCGCCTGGTTTTCAGCGCGTGTTTGCGTTTCCAAAAAACAGCTGTTCGCCGCCGATCTTGTAGCTGTCTATGGCCTGTTGGCCCGCCGGCGATACCACCCAATCGGCGAACTGCTGCGCCAGGCCGGCCTTGACGTGCGGGAACAGCGCCGGGTTGACCACCATCACGCCATATTGGTTGAACAGATTTCTGTTGCCTTCCACCAGCACCACCAGGTCGCCGCGGTTCTTGAAGTTCAGCCAGGTGCCGCGGTCGGTCAGCACATAGCCGTTCAGCGACGAGCCCATGTTCAGCGCCGGGCCCATGCCGCAGCCGCATTCCTTGTAGCCCGAGGGCTTGGCCTTGGCGATGTCGATGCCGGCGTCCTTCCACAGCCGCAGCTCGGCCGCGTGGGTGCCGCTCTGGTCGCTGCGGCTGATCACGGGCTGGTTGCTGGCCGCCAGCCTTTTCAGTGCGGCGGCGACGTCGTTGCCTTTGGCGCCTGCCGGGTCGGCCTTGGGGCCCACCAGCACAAAGTCGTTGTACATGACGTCGCGGCGTTGGGTGGCAAAACCGTCGGCGACGAACTTCTGCTCGGCCGCCAGGTCGTGCACGAACACGATGTCGGCGTCGCCACGGCGACTGGTTTCCAGGGCCTGGCCGGTGCCCAAGGCCACCACGCGCACGTCGATGCCGCTGGCAGCCTTGAACGCTGGCAGCAGGTGTTTGAAGAGCCCCGACTGTTCGGTGCTGGTGGTGCTGGCCATGACGATGAAAGGCGCGGCACCAGCGGGTTGCCGAGCCGTCCCGGATTGTGCCCAGGCCGTGCCGGCGCCGGCCGCAGTGGCCAGCAACAGCGTGGCGCCAGCCAGGTGTCGGCGCAGCGAAGAAAGGGTTTTCAGGTGTGCCATGGCAGTTCTCCTTTTAGAAACTGTTGCGCTCTCTCGGGGAGGTCGGGGTTCGAGAAAAAGTCGGTCACTTCGCGCTCCGCAACCAGTTCACCCGCTTCCAGGTAGGCCACGCGCGTGCCCAGGCGTTTGGCCTGACCCAGGTTGTGCGTGCTCATCACCAGCGTCACGCCCTGGTCGGCAAAGTCCTCGATCAGGGCTTCGACCTCGCGCTTGGCGCTGGGGTCCAGGCTGGCGGTCGGTTCTTCCAGAAACAGGATGTCGGGCTGCAGCGCCCACGCGCGCGCCAGCGCCAGCCGCTGCTGCTGGCCGCCCGACAGCGCACGCGCGCGCTGTGCCGCCAGGCTGGCCAGGCCCACGCGCTGCAACGCGGCCTGACAGCGCGCGGCCCGCTCGGCCGCCGGCATGCCCTGCAGCCACAGGCCCAGCGTGACGTTGAAGCGCACCGACAGGTTCAGCAAAAACGGCCGCTGGAAGACCATCGCCGCGCGCGGCAGGCGGTCTTCGGGCTGCAGCGCCTGTGCCTGTCGGCTGCTGGAGCGGGCCGGCGCCAGCAGGCCGTGCAGCACCCGCAGCAGCGTGGTCTTGCCCGAGCCGTTGGCGCCCACCAGCATCAGCCGTTCACCCCGGTACAGCGTCAGCGTCACGCCGCGCAACGCGTGCGTGTGGCCGAAGCGCACATCGGCGTCGTGCAGGCTGACCAAGGCCTGTTCGTGCAGGTGCTTCACGCGATGGCAACGTGGGCCTGTGCACCCGCGCCGCCGCGCCATTGCAGCAGGCCGATCAGCAGGTTCAGCAGCGCCAC
>JBBQMM010000223.1:0-7220 GCA_038328935.1 Burkholderiales bacterium | reverse complement strand
GTTGCTGCGCTCGGTCGTGGATTCACTTCGCTGACGCGCCGATGTGCTTCGCTGACGCGCCGATGCGCTTCGCTCAGACGCCAATCCGCTTCGATCAGACTCCGATTCGCTTCGCTCAGTCTCCGATGCGGGCAAAGCGCGGCTGCACGACCCCGTCGGTGGTGACGCTCTCGAAAAACATCGCATAGGGCCGTACCCAGTCGCCGCTGCTGCCGTACAGCGGGCGGTACAGCGCCAGCGGCTGCAGCGTTTCGCTGTCGCGCACGACGCCCAGCAACTGGTATAGGCCGCCCTTGTAGTGGCGGTAGCGCCCCAGCGCGGGTGTGGGCAGTGCTTCGAGCTTGTTCATGGTCGGGCAGGATAATCGGCCGCATGCACCCCAACGCCCTGCTGGACCTGACCACCGAATTGCTGCGCTCCGTCCTCACCTTCGACGCGCCGGCCGACGGCCTGGTTTCGCTGTTCTTTCGCAAGCACCGCGACCTGGGCCCCCGCGAGCGCCACACGCTGGCCGAAACCACCTACACGGTGCTGCGCCAGCGCCTGCTGCTGAACCATCTGGCGCAAAGCGGACACGGGCCGCTGGAGCGCCGCCTGGCGCTGCTGGCCTGGCAGGGCAACGAAGGATTCCTGCGTGGCGCGTTGAAGCCGGAAGAGCAGAAGTGGCTGGCCGACGTGGCGCTGGTCGACCGCAGCACGCTGCCCGAGAAGTTGCGCCACAACCTGCCGGACTGGCTGGCCAACCCGCTGCGCGAAGCGCTGGGTGACGGACCGGAAGGCGGTTTCTGGCCCCTGGTGCAGACGCTGAACGAGGGCGCGGCGCTGGACCTGCGGGTGAACCTCGTCAAAGGCAAGCGCGAAGACGCCCAGCAAACGCTGCTGGAGGCCGGCATCGAGGCGCTTCCCACGCCCTTCTCGCCCTGGGGCCTGCGCATCCAGGGCAAACCGGCGCTGAACAAGCTGCCGATCTTCATCGGCGGTGGCATCGAGGTGCAGGACGAGGGCAGCCAGTTGCTGGCGCTGATCACCGACCCCAAGCGCGGCGAGATGGTGGTGGACTTCTGCGCTGGCGCCGGTGGCAAGACGCTGGCCCTGGGCGCGGCCATGCGCAACACTGGCCGGCTGTACGCCTTCGACATCTCCGGGCATCGCCTGGACGCCCTGAAACCCCGCCTTGCGCGCAGCGGCTTGAGCAACGTGCACCCGGCGCAAATCTCGCATGAGCGTGACGACCGCATCAAGCGCCTGGCGGGCAAGATCGACCGCGTCCTCGTCGACGCGCCTTGTTCCGGCCTGGGCACGCTGCGGCGCAATCCCGACCTCAAGTGGCGGCAAAGCCCGAAAGCCCTTGAGGAATTGAGGGTCAAACAGGCGGCCATCCTCTCCAGTGCCGCGCGGCTGCTCAAACCCGGGGGGCGCCTGGTGTACGCCACGTGCAGCCTGCTGGCGTCAGAAAACGAAGGCATCGCCGAGGCTTTTACTGCGGAGAACGGCAGCCAGTTCGAGCTGCTGAGCGCCGAGCAGGCGCTGGAAGCGGCCCACGTAAAACGGGCTTCAGAGCTGGTACAGGGCCCTTACCTGCGCCTGTGGCCGCATCGGCATGGCACCGATGGCTTTTTTGCCGCTGTTTGGGCAAGACGCTGAGCCTAAGCCTTGAAAGTGCGCTATCTGGGCTCCATCTGTGGTGATCTCCCGGCAGGTGCGCGGGGAAATCGAGTGATGTGTTGCCCTGGCAAGTGCTTGGCCAGTGTTTGGCAAGTTTTCGGCAACTATTTGGCTGAATAAGGTTGATTGGCCGAAGCCCTACAATTCAGCCGCGGGTTTTGGCCGCATAAGGAATGACGGATGGATTCGATTGGTTCGGTTGGCAATGCGCTGCTCAATGGGCTTGCCGAGGGCTGGCTTCAGTGGTCGTGGTGGAAGGTGCTGGTGTTTACGCTGGTGGTGACCCACATCACGATCAGCGGTGTGACCATCTTTCTGCACCGGGCGCAGGCGCACCGCGCGCTGGATCTGCATCCCGTCGTTGCCCACTTTTTCCGTTTCTGGCTGTGGCTGACCACCGGCATGGTGACGAAGGAATTCGTTGCGGTGCACCGCAAGCACCACGCCAAGTGCGAAACGCCTGAAGACCCGCACAGCCCGCAGCAAAAGGGCCTGAAGGCGCTGCTGCTGACGGGCGTCGAGCTGTACCGCGTCGAAGCCGTCAATCAGGAAACGCTGGCCAAGTACGGCCACAACACGCCTGATGACTGGATCGAACGCAATCTGTACACCCGGTTCAGCTGGCAGGGCGTGGGCCTGATGTTGATTCTGAACGTGACTCTTTTCGGCGCGCTGGGCCTGGCCGTATGGGCCGTGCAGATGGCGTGGATTCCCTGGTGGGCCACCGGCATCATCAACGGCGTCGGCCACTACTGGGGCTATCGCAATTTCGAGGCGCCCGACGCGTCGACCAACGTGTCGCCCTGGGGCATCCTGATCGGTGGCGAAGAACTGCACAACAACCATCACACCTACCCGACTTCGGCCAAGTTCTCGGTCAAGCCTTACGAGTTCGACGTCGGCTGGGCCTACATCCGCGGCATGGAGATGCTGGGGTTGGCCAAAGCCAAGAAGCTGCCACCCAAGCTTGAACTGGGCGGCGTGCGCCCGGTGGCCGACGGCCAGACGCTGGAAGCCCTGATTGCCAACCGCTACGAGGTCATGGCGCGCTACGCCGCCGAGCTCAAACGCGCAGCGGCCAGCGAATTCGAGCGTCTGAAGGGCCAGGGCAGGCTCGACTCTTCGCGTCTGAGTCAGGTGCGATTGGCGCAGACCTGGCTGCACCGTGACGAAGACCGCATCCCGCAGGGCGTCAAGCCCAGCGTGGCGGTGGCGCTGGTAGAAAGCCCGCAGCTGGCCAAGCTGGTGGCCATGCGCGAAGAGTTGCGCGCGCTGTGGACCCGCACCGGCGTCTCGGCCGAGCAGCTGGTGGCGGACCTGCAGGCCTGGTGCCGCAAGGCCGAAGAGTCGGGCATTGCCGCGCTGCAGGAGTTCTCCTTCAAGCTGCGTGCCGCGCGGGCTTGACCCAGAGCGGAGCTTCCGTTTGGTCGCCGCCGCGACCGATGCTGTCGCGAGAGGTCCGCTGAGCGCGGGCTTCAGGTTCGACCGCCCGCCGAACGCGGGCTTCAGGTTCGAACGCCTGCCGAACGTGGGCTTCAGGTTCGAACGCCCGCCGAACGTGGGCGAGTGCCTTGACCGCCCGCCGAACGCGGGCGAGTGCCTTGACCGCCCGACCTGCGCAGGCAATGGCCTCGACGGCCCGGCCGTAGTCAGCGCTGTGGCTGCGGTCACGCCATGAGGCTGACCAGCCGCGTCCTGCTGCTGATGGTGACGCTGCTGGCGCTGGCTTTGGCCGGCAGCCTGTTGCTGCACACCTGGGCAGCGCGCCAGGCCCTGCAGGAACAGCTGGAGCTGCGCAACAGAGATGCCGCCGCCTCGCTTGCATTGGCGCTGTCGCAGCAGCAGGGCGATGCGGTGTCCTTGCAGACGGTGGCAGCGGCTCATTTCGACACCGGCAGCTACCGCCTGGTGCAGTTGCTGCGCAGCGATGGTGCCGCCGATATTCGGTTGCTGAGGGCCGACCCCGAGACCACAGCACCGGCCTGGTTCGTGGCCGCGTTACCCATGGGCGCGACACCGGGCCGCGCCGTCGTCACCGACGGCTGGAAAGAGTTGGGTACCGTGCAGGTGGCCGCGCACAGTGCCTGGGCTCATGCGGCGCTGTGGGACGCCTGCCGCTACACCGCCTTTTTGCTGTTGATGCTGGGCCTGCTGGCCTCTGCACTGGCGACATTCGCGCTGCGCGCCTGGCAGCGCCCGCTGCGGGCCACCGTGAACCAGGCCCGTGCACTTGAGAACGGGCGCTTTGTGGAAGCGCCTGAGCCTGCCCTGCCCGAGCTGAAGACCCTGACTCGCAGTATGAATGCGATGGTGCGGCGGCTGCGCAAGGTGCTGTCGCAACAAGCCAGTCAACTCGCAGAGCTGCGCCAGGAGGCGCTGCATGACGCGGTGACGGGCCTGTTGCAACGCCGCCATTTTCTGGCGCGCCTGACAGCGCTGCGCGCAGAGCCTGCGTCCGACCCGGCCGCGCGCTTGCTGGCGGCTGTGCCCAGTGCCGCCGAGCCTGTGCCACTGGCCGCGATGGGTGCCGAGCATGCGCCCTTAGCCACGACGGGCGCCCAGCCAGGCTCAGGCCCGGGCCTGGCTCTGGTGCTGTTGCGTGTGCAAGAGCTGGAGACGCTGAATCTTCGGCTGGGCCGCGCTGGTGGCGACCGCCTGCTGGCCACCATTGCCCATGTGCTGGCGCCCTATGTCGAAGGCGTGGAGGGCAGTTTTGCCGGCCGGCTCAACGGCGCCGACTTTGCGCTGTGCCTGCCGGTGGCTGGTGTGGCTGCAGAAACGGCCCTTTCTTTGCACGAGGCGCTGGCCGCCGCACCCGCGTTGACGAGCGCCGGCGCTCAGGTTGCCGTGGGGGCGGTGGATGTGCTGCCCCATGTGGGCAGCAGCGAAGCGCTGGCGCTGGCCGACGAGGCGCTGGCGCAAGCCGAAAACGGCCCCGGCTGGTTTGCGGTCGAGCACAGGCCACACGCTGGCGCTGCTGCCGCCGAAGGTGAACGGCACGACGCTCTCAGAGCTGTCGGCGGCTCGCAGGTCTGGCGCAGCCAGATCGCGCACGCCCTGGCGGAAAACCGGGTTGCTCAAACGGAGTTCGTGGTGCTCAACCCGCACTTGCAGGTGCTGCATCTGGAATGCCCGCTGCGGGTTCAGCTGGAGCCCGGGCAGCCGTATCAACCCGCGGCCCGCTGGCTGGCGTTGGCCCGTCGCAGCCGGCTGATGCCCCAGGTCGATCTGAAAGCGCTTGAGCTGGCTTTGGCGGCGATTGAATTCGATCAACAGGCGCGCGCGGTGCACGTCTCCTGGCCGTCGCTGGCCGCACCCGGGTTCGCCTCCGAAGTCACGCGCCACCTGCGCCGTGCGCCCCGCGCTGCGCAGCGACTGAGCATCGAATGGGGCCAGAGTTCCCGCCCCCACGACTGGGTCAGCCTGGCCATGGCGACGCAGGGCTGGCGCGACCTGGGTGTCAAAGTGGGCGCCAAACACGCAGGGGCCCAACCGCAACAGCTGGTGGACCTGCAGGAGTTGGGCATCGACTACGTGAAAGTCGACCCGCAACACCTGCTGGGGGTGGCCAGCGACGACGGCGTGCGCACCTACGTGCAGGCGTTGGTGCGGCTGATCCATGGTCTGCGGGCGCAGGCCTTTGCCGGCGGCGTGGTCGACGAGCAGGATCTGCTGGCGCTGTGGGCGTGCGGGTTCGACGCTGCAACCGGCCCGGCCGTGACCGCGGTGCATGAACGGCTTGGCACCGCCGGGCCCGCTGTCGCTTGAACGGCCGCTTGAGTTGCTGCTAGAGGAGCTGCTTGAGGAGCGGCTTCAACAGGCACCAGAACAGGCCTTCGCGCTGGCTATGATGCTGGCCGTGAATACCCCTCTGATGCCTTCTCCCCGACCCTATCCCCCGTGACCCTATCCCCCGTGACGCAATCTCCCGTGACGCAATCCCCCGTGACGCAATCACTTCTGACGCCATCACTTCTGACGATTGCCACCCGCGAAAGCCGCCTGGCGCTGTGGCAGGCACACCACGTACGCGATGCGCTGAAGTCGCAATTCGGTCTCGCGGTGGAGTTGCTGGGCATGACCACACGCGGTGACCAGATCCTCGACCGGGCGCTGTCCAAGGTCGGCGGCAAGGGTCTGTTCGTCAAAGAACTGGAAACCGCGCTCGAAGAAGGTCGGGCGCAACTGGCCGTGCACTCTCTCAAGGACGTGCCGATGGAGCTGCCGCCCGGGTTTGTGCTCGCCACCGTGTGGGAGCGTGAGGACCCGCGCGACGCCTGGGTGTCGAACCACCATGCGTCGGTGACCGATCTGCCGCCGGGCGCCGTGGTCGGCACGTCCAGCCTGCGTCGCGTGGTGCAGTTGCTGGCGTTGCGGCCCGATTTGCGCATCGAGCCACTGCGCGGCAACCTCGACACGCGGTTGCGCAAGCTCGATGAAGGCGGCTTTGACGGCATCGTGCTGGCCGCGGCAGGCCTCAAGCGCCTGGGCCTGGCATCGCGCATCCGATCTTGTTTCGAGCCCGTGCAGATGCTGCCGGCAGCAGGCCAGGGCGCGTTGGGCATCGAGGTGCGCGAAGACGCCGTGGCGCTGCGCGAGATGCTGGTCGCCACGCGGCACCTGCCCACGCAACTGGCCACCGTGGCAGAGCGCGCTGTCTCGCGCGGCCTGGGTGGCAGTTGCAGCATGCCGCTGGCCGCGCATGCCATCTGGGATGGCCCGCTGCTGCGCCTGGAAGCCGCGCTGGGCGACGCCAACGCGCTGCAGCGGCCGCTGCTGCGGGCGCGGGCTGCCGCACCGGTGGTCGACGAGGCCGGCGCGTTGGCCCTGGGCTCGTCAGCTGTGGCCGAACTGCAGCGGGCAGGGGCCGGCAGCTACCTGGCTGCCGGTTGAGCCACGCAGGTCATGGCGGCTGCGCCGTTCGCCGGCTCACCTGATGTCGGGTCGGGACCTGCAGGACCCAGGACTGGCGCGCCTGTGCTGATCGTCACCCGGCCCGCGGCGCAGGCATCGATCTGGGTGCAAGAGCTGCGTGAACTGGGTTGCGAGGCCCGGGCGCTGCCGCTGATTGGCATCGCCCAGGCGCCCGATGCGGAGGGCGTCTCCCGTAGCTGGCACGAACTGCACCGTTTCAGTGTCGTGATGTTCGTCAGTGCCAATGCGGTGTCGGGCTTCTTTGGCTGCCAGCCGGCGGGTCTGCCGTGGCCCGCGGCTGTGTTCGCGGCCAGCACGGGGCCCGGCACCAGCGCCGCGTTGCGCGCCGCGGGTCTGAGCGACGCACAGATCGTCGAGCCAGGCGCCGCCAGCCCTCAGTTCGACAGCGAAGCGCTTTGGCTGCAACTGCAGGGGCGCTTCGACAACTGGGGTGAACGCTCGGTGCTGGTGGTGCGTGGCGAACAAGGCCGCGACTGGCTGGGCGACACACTGCGCCAGCTGGGCGCCCACGTGGACTACGTGGCAGCCTACCAGCGCCAGGCGCCACAGCCAGACGCAGCCGGCCTTTCGCTGCTGGCGGCGGCGCTGCTGCATCCAGAGCAGCATGTCTGGCTCTTCAG
>JBBQMM010000222.1:0-7257 GCA_038328935.1 Burkholderiales bacterium | reverse complement strand
GGCAGGGAGAGGGAGAGGAAGCAAGGCCGCGGCTGCATTCACCCTCACCCCTGGCGTCTCCCGGGCAGGGAGAGGGAGAGGAAGCCAGGCCGCGGCTGCATTCACCCTCACCCCTGCCCTCTCCCGGGCAGGGAGAGGGAGAGGGGGCAAGGCCGCGGCTGCATTCACTCTCACCCCTGCCCTCTCCCTGGGAAGGAGAGGGAGGAAGGCAGGGATCGGGAGCAAGGCAGCGGCGCTCATCGATTGGTTACCGGGTACAGGCCTTGGGGGCGCCACAACAGCACCGCCACCATCAGCGCGATGTTGGAAAACAGCGCCACCTTCGGCGCCAGGAAGCCGGTGTAGTTGGCCATCAGCCCCACCAGCAGTGCGCCGACGAAGCAGCCCAGCGTGGAGCCGAGGCCGCCGATGATGATGACGATGAACAGCAGCACGTTGACCTGCGTGCCGATCTGCGGCGTCACGCTCTGCTGGTACAGCCCCCACAGCACACCGCCCAGGCCGGCCAGCGCCGAACCGGCCACGAACACGCCCACGAACAGGCGCTTGATGCGGTAGCCCAGGCTTTCGACCATCTCGCGGTCTTGCACACCGGCGCGGATGAGCAGGCCGATCTTGGTGCGCGCCAGCGTGTAGACCAGCGCAGCAAACACCAGCAGGCCGACGGCGCCCGCCAACAGCCTGAACTTCTCGATCGATGCATCGCCCAGCAGGAAGGAACCACGCAGCGATTCGGGCAGCGGCAACGCAATCTGCTGCGGGCCCCAGATGACCTTGATCAGCTCTTCGGCGACGATCATGCCGCCCATGGTGATGAGGATCTGCTTCAGGTGCAGCCCGTACACCGGCCGCACGATGACACGCTCGAACGCCCAACCCACGGCGCCGGCCACCAACATCGCCGCCACCATGGCACACAGCAGCGTCAGCAACGCCGGGCCCAGGCCCTGATCGGCAAAAGCCGCCATCCCGCCCATCACCGTGGTGGCCATGAAGGCGCCCAGCGCAATGAACACACCGTGGCCGAAATTCAGCACGTCCATGAGGCCGAACACCAGCGTCAGGCCCGACGCGATGACAAAGATGATCAGGCCCATCGCCAGGCCCGCCACCGTCAGCGTCAGCCAAGTGCTGCCGCTGCCTACCGCCGGCCAGGCCAGCACCATCACCCCAACCAACAGGGCCAGCGGTATCCAGTCGAAGCGGGCTTTCGGTATTGCCGCGGCCACGGCCGGCGCCGCGTTGACTGCAGCGACGGTCGGGGAAGGAACCACCGCCTTGCTCACCGGTGCGCCCCCAGCGACAGCCCCAGCAGCCGTTGTTGAAGCGAGGGGTCCGCGGCCAGTTCAGCCATCGCCCCGGCATGCACCACACGGCCGTTATCCATCACGGCCACGGTGTCGCCCAATGCCTGCGCCATCATGAAGTTCTGCTCCACCATCAGGATCGTCGTACGCTGCGCCTTCAGTTCACGCAGCGCCGCGATCAGGTTCTGGATGATCGACGGTGCCAGGCCCTTGCTCGGCTCGTCGATGAGGATCAGCGCACGCGGCTCACAAATGGCGCGCGCCACCGCCAGCATCTGTTTCTGGCCACCACTGAGCTTGCCCGCCGGGTAGAGCCAGAACTTCTGCAGCGCCGGAAACAGGCTGAAGATCCAGTCCAGCCGCGCGCGGTCCAGCTCACCCTCGTGGCGCGCTGCGCGCGCCGCCAGCACGATGTTGTCCTTCACGGTCAGGTCGGTGAAGATGCCCATGGTCTCGGGCACGTACGCGATGCCTTGTGTCGCGATGTCGGGCGTGGCGGTGTCGTTCAGGCGCTGGCCCCGAAAGCGCAGTTCGCCTTGCGAGGCCCGCCACAGGCCCATGACGGTGCGCAGCGTGGTGGTCTTGCCGGCGCCGTTGCGGCCCAGCAGCATGGTGACGCCGCCTTCGGGCACCTGCAGGTCCACGCCGTGCAGGATGTGATAGGCGCCGATGTGCGTGTGCACGCCCTGCAGATGCAGCAACGCCGTCACGCGGGCTCCTCCGCGGCGATGCCCAGGTAGGCCTGCTGCACCACGGGCGAAGCGATCACCGCTGCCGGCTCGCCATCGGCCACGAGCTGCCCGTTGTGCAGCACGATGATGCGGTCGGCCAGTTCACTGACCACGTCCATCTTGTGCTCGACGAGCAGGATCACCACGTCCTTGCGGCGCTTCAATTGCCGTATCAGGTCCAGCACCACGGGCACGTCGTCAGCGCTCATGCCGGCGGTGGGCTCGTCGAACATGTAGACGGCGGGGTCCAGCGCCTGCAGCATCGCCACTTCCAGCTTGCGCTGGTCGCCATGCGGCAGGCTGCTGGCGGTGGCCTGCGCCTTGTCGGCCAGCTGCACCTGGGCCAGCACCTGCTGCGCCTCGGTGATCCAGGCCTTGCGGTCGGACCAGATGCGCCACATGTCCAGCGCGCCGTGGCCGCGGCCGGCCTCGCGCGACTGGATGGCCAGCCGCACGTTCTCATGCACCGTCAGGTTCGGGAACAACTGCGTGAGCTGAAAGGCGCGGCCCAGACCGCGCCGCGTGCGTGCCGGTGCGGACAGCCGCGTGATGTCGGCACCCGCCAGCAGCACCGTGCCAACGCTTGCCGGCAGCTGGCCCGAGATGAGGTTGAAGTAGGTGGTCTTGCCGGCGCCGTTGGGGCCGACGATGGCGGTCAAGGTGCCGGGCTCGAAGCGGCACGAGACATGGTCGACGGCGACATGGCCACCGAAGCGGATCGTCAGGTTGCGGGTTTCGAGCATGCGCAGTGGGCGTGAGGGTGGGTGCGGCCGAATGACAGCAGCGGCAAGGACGGCAGCGGCGAAGGCAGCAGCTTCAACAACAGCATGGCAGTGTGGGCACCCTCCCCACCCCCCGGCCCACTCCCCGCGGGGGAGAGGGGGTCACAACCAGGTCACAACCGGTCACAACCAGGTCACAACGGCATCAGCGCTTGTTGCGAATGGGAATGTTCAGCTCCGACGCCGGGATCACGCGCACCAGCTCAGGCACGCCCCAGGCGAACGCCGGGTCGTTCCTGATCTTGAAGTGGTACATGTCCTGCATCGCCTGGTGGTCTTCCTTGCGGAAAGTCATCTTGCCCTTGGGCGTCTCGAAACTCAGGCCTTCCATCGTGCTGATGAGCTTCTCGGTCGCGGTGTCGCCGTTGGTCTTTTTCAGCGCTTCCACCACCGCAATGGCCGCGCTCATGCCGCCGGCGGTGAAGAAGTCGGGCGGCGCCTTGTACTTGCTGTAGTGGTTGGCCACCAGCCATTCGTTGACCTTGTTCTTCGGGATGCCGAAGTAGTAGTACAGCGCGCCTTCCATGCCTTCGAACTGCTTGTAGGCCACCATGGCGGGCAGGATGTTGCCGCCCGTGGCCAGTTCGATGCCGTAGCGCTTTTTCAGGTCCAGGTCGGCGATCTTCGAGAACGGCGTCGGTGAACCGGCCCAACCCACCGAGATGAACTTGCGGCCCGGTTGGTCCTTCAGCTTGTCGACGATGCGCTGCAGGCCGGCCGTGAAGTCGGTGGTGCCCACCGGCAGGAATTCCTCGTGCACGATCTTGGCGTTCTTGATGAAGTCCCTGCTGGCCTTCACACCGTCGCGCCCGAAGGCGTTGTCGTTGGCCAGCGTGGCCACCACGTTGCCCGGCTTGTCCAGCGCAGCAGCGTTGGCCGCCGCGTCTTGTGATGAATTGCGGCCGGTGCGGAAGATGTAGCGGTTCCACTTGTCGCCGGTGATGCTGTCGGCCACCGCCGGCTCCACCAGCAGCACCTTCTTGTATTCCTCGGCCACCGGCAGCATGGCCAGCGCCACTGGGCTGGCCGTGGGGCCGACGGCGATGTCCACCTTGTCGTCGGCATAGGCGGCAGCCAGCGCCGCCTTGCCCACGTCGGGCTTGCCCTGGTCGTCCTTTTCAATCACCACCAGCTTGCGGCCGGCCACCATCATGGTGCCGCCGGTGGCGTATTCCAGGCCCATGTTGAAGCCGACGATGGTCTGCTTCGCGTAGGCTTCCAGCGGGCCTGTCTTGCTGGCAATCAAAGCGATCTTGATGTCCTTGCCGGCTTGCGCGTGCACGCTGCCGGCGGCTGCAGCCAGGGCGGTCAAGGCGGTCACGGCGTGCAAGGCCAACAGGTGGCGGCGTTTCATGGTGATATCTCCGGGTGAGTTCAGTGACGCCTTCCGGATGCAGGGCAGCAGCCGGTATCGAGGTCCAGCCGCTGATGCTAAGCCCGGTCAACAGCTGCACAGCTGACTTGGCGCAAATCGAACGATGCGCAGAACACGCCAGCTCCTCCACGCCCGGTGCGGCACCAGGTGTTGCATAGGTCGCACGGCGCGGGTGTTTGAGCGACAGGCGACACTGCAAGCCCTACAGACAAGCGCCCAGGTGACGTTGACATGAGCTTGAGTCCGCCCCCCAGAAGGAATTCCGCGATGTTTGACGACTTGCGCCAGGCCACGGCACGCCACCGAACGCAGCGCACGCTGCGCCGCATGAAAGCCGACAGCCTGCGGCTGCTGGGTGAGAAGGGTGAGCTGGGCGGCATGGCCATCGCCGCCGACGTCATTGCCAGCCTGGACAGCCTGGAAGACGAATCGCTCGACGAATTCTTCGACTTCCTGGCCAGCGACCTCAGCCCCGACCCGCAGCGGGTGCTGCAGCTGGCGCTGGACTATGCCAACCAGCCCGGCGCGCACACGCTGCTGCAACTGACCCGCGCTGCAGAGCCGGCCCGGCAAGAGTTGTTCCGGCGCCTGAACCGCATGCCCGGTGGCACCGCCGTGGTGCTGCGCCTGCGCCGCGCGCTGCTCACGCGACTGAAGGCGCGGCCCGAGCTGGAAGTGATCGAGGCCGACCTGCTGCACCTGCTGACCTCATGGTTCAACCCGGGCTTCCTGCAGATGAAACGTGTCGACTGGAACGCTCCGGCGCAGCTGCTGGAAAAGATCATCCACCACGAAGCCGTGCACGCCGTGGACGGCTGGGACGACCTGCGCCGCCGCCTGCAGCCCGACCGCCGCTGCTTTGCCTTCTTTCACCCGCAGCTGCCCGACGAGCCGCTGATCTTTGTCGAAGTGGCGTTGCTGCCCGAGATGCCCGACGCCATCGCGCCACTCATCGACAAGGCCAGCACGCCGCTGCAGCCCGAGCGCTTTCGGGTCGCCGCGTTCTACAGCATCAGCAACTGCGAGCCGGGCCTGCGCGGCGTCAGCCTGGGCAACTTTCTCATCAAGACCGTGGCCCAGCAGCTGCAGCGGGAACTGCCACGGCTGAAGACCTTTTGCACGCTGTCGCCGATACCGGGTTTCGCCAGCTGGTTGCTGTCCGAGCCGGACTGGACGACGCTGCCCCACGTGCGCAAGGCCGCGGTAGCGGACCTGGATGCAGCGCGCGCGCGCCTGCGCACCTTGTGCAACGGCGACCTGGCGGCGCTGCAGGGAGCCGCCGCGCACGAGGCCATGACCGACGAGGACCGCGCTGCGCTGCACCGGCTCTGCAGCGCCTACCTGTTGGGACTTTCACCGACGCCGCAGGGCGACCCGGTGGCCCGCTTTCACCTTGACAATGGCGCCCGGCTTGAACGCATCAATGCCCGCGGCAACTTGTCACCCAAGGGGCTGCGCCAGTCGTTCGGCATGATGGTGAACTACCTGTACGACCTGCCCAAGGTGGAAGCCAGCCACGCCAAGTTCCGCCAGGGAGAGGTGGCACGTTCGCGCGCCATTGCCAACCCGCTGTAAGCACCCCCCACAAGACCGATCAGGAGACATGCTCATGCACACCATCAACCGCCGCCAGGCCCTGGCCGCCAGCGCGGCAGCCTTCGCTTCACCATGGGCCCTGGCGCAGACCGCGTGGCCTACCAAGCCGGTGACGATCGTGGTGCCGTTTCCGCCCGGCGGCGGCACCGACGCCTTCGCCAGGCCGCTGTTCGCAGCGATGACGCGCAACCTGGGCAAGCAATTCGTGATCGACAACAAGGGTGGCGCCGGCGGCACGCTGGGTGCCGGCATTGCGGCCAAGGCCGCACCCGATGGCTACACCTTCTTCAGGGGCGCCGTGCACCACGCCATCGCGCCCAGCATGTACCCCAAGCTCGACTACAACATCGAGACCGACTTCGTGCCGGTGGGCCTGGTTTCCAGCGTGCCCCAGGTCATCGTCGTGAACCCGACCAAGGTGCAGGCCAGCACTCTGCCCGAACTGCTGGACTTCCTGCGCAAGAACCCTGGGCGCCTGAACTTCGGCTCGGCCGGCAACGGCACCAGCCACCATCTGGCCGGTGAGCTGTTCAAGCTGCAGACCAAGACCTTCATCACGCACATTCCCTACCGTGGTGCGGGCCCGGCGCTGCAAGACCTGATTGCGGGCCAGGTGGACCTGATGTTCGACGGCCTGGGCAGCAGTGCCACCCACATCAAGAGTGGCCGCCTGCGCGCCATTGCGGTGGCCAGCGACAAGCGTGCACCCGGCTTCCCGAATGTGCCGACTTCGGTTGAAGCGGGTCTTCCGGCCTACAAAGTGGCCACCTGGTACGGCATCTGGGCACCCAAAGGAACCCCGCGCGACATCACGCAGCTGATGGCTGCCGAGATGCGCAAGGCGCTGAATGGCGACGACCTGAAGGCCATGTGGACCGGCCTGGGCACGGAGACGCCCAACCTGTGGGGTGACGACTTCGGCCGCTTCGTGGCGAGCGAAGTCAAGGGCTGGGCCGAAGTGGTGAAGAATTCAGGCGCCAAACTTGATTGACCCCCCCGAGGCGCCACAGGCGCTTACCCCCTGGGACGGGGGCGCAGCCAGCGGCCCGGTAAAGCCGGTTTTGCGGCGGCCGCTGGAAGTGGCGCGGGCCGTGCCGCGCGACTGACTTGTGTAGCCAACCCTGACCCGATGAAGACACCTGAAAACCATAACCTCTTCGTCGCGCTGCGGGCGGCCTTCCCGGCCGACCTGCAAAGCACCGCCATCGAAACCGCCGACAGCGCCGGCACCACCGAGCCGCTGTACTACAGCTGGGCCGACCTGGAGCGCGGCACCGCCATGCTGGCCAACCTGCTGGCCTCGCTGGCACTGCCGCCGGCTTCGCGCGTTGCGGTGCAGACCGAGAAAAGCGTCGAAGCGCTGATGCTTTATCTGGCCGTGCTGCGCGCCGGCCATGTTTTCCTGCCGTTGAACACCGCCTACCAGAGCGCCGAGATCGAGTACTTCATCGGCAATGCCGAGCCGG
>JBBQMM010000221.1:0-7290 GCA_038328935.1 Burkholderiales bacterium | reverse complement strand
TTGCAGACTTTGTAGATCAGCAGGTGTGCATCAGCAGGTGTACATCAGCAGGTGAACCTAAGCAGGTGAGTGAACATCGGCACGGACAAAAAAAGACCGCCCGAAGGCGGTCCTGGTCTAAACAACGGCGCCCGTGCCTGATGCGGACGGACGCTGCGGTTTGCTTAGAACGAGTGGCGAACGCCGATGGCGTAGCCCCTGGAGTTGTCGCCACCACGGGTCTGGGCCACGCCCGTACCGATCGTGAAGCGCGAGCCGGCGGCAGCGCTGCCGTCGTTGTCCAGCATTGAGTACGTCGCGTAGAGAGCCGTGCGCTTGGACAGGTCGTACTGGTAGCCGAATGCGAACTGATCAGCATCGTAGTCGGTTGCGCTGGCGCCTTGCGAGCCCGAGCTCTTGACGTACGAAGCTTTCAGCGTGCTGGCGCCGAACGGCACCGTAGCGGCGACCAGGGCCGTCTTCTGGTCACGATTCAAAAAGTCGCGCTTGCTGTACTGGCCAATGAGGGTCATGAAGCCCAAGTTGACCGAACCACCGACGTTCATGTCAGTGTAGTCATCAGCCAGACCACCGTCCTGGTTGGTCTTGCCGTAGGCAACAGCCACATTCACCGGGCCGGCAGCGTAGCCGAGACGGCCGCCGAAATACTTGTTGCCAACGACGCCTTCGCCGGCCGCCACTTGAAGCTGGCCGTATATGCCGCCCATGGCAGGCAGGAAGTAGCCGATGGTGTTGTTGGCGCGAACCAGCGTGGTGGCGCCGGAACCCAGCGTTGACACGACGTTCAGCATCGAACCAGGGCCGTTAGTGCCGAACGGATCGAAGATGGTGTAGTTCCAGAATGACGGGGTGTAGTCGCGGCCGAGGCGCACTTCACCGAAACCGCCCATCAAACTGACGGTCGAACGACGCTGCCAAGTCTGGCCGCCGGGGTTGCCGGTATCGTTGTCCATCGCGCCTTCAATCCAGAAACCGGCACGCATGCCGCCGCCGAGGTCTTCGACGCCGCGGAAGCCGAGGCGGTTGCTGTTGAGCTGGTTGGAGGCCAACAGCTTTTGCGAAATGGCGCCGTTCTTGACGCCGACCGCAGAGAGGTCAACAACGCCAAACAGGGTGACTGACGACTGGGCGGAAGCAACGCCGGCAAACGCGGTCAGCGTGGCGAGGGCGAGCAGGGTTTTTTTCATTGCGACTATCTCCTAGGTTTTGAACAAGAGGTTGCGAATATCGGTCCCGATCAGGAGGATTGGTCGGCCGGATTCAAAAGAACACGGCTGTTGGGCTGATCAGGCCAACCTCCTCAACGGAAGCTGGCTCTATTGCAACAGACGCGAAGACCGATTGCCAAGGAACCGCCCGAAAACGACCCATAAAACGCGGCTGTTTGTTGTCAATGAACAACGTGCTTTTCCCTCCAGGCCGGTCGGAGTCAATTCCGCTATTCTGGTTCCCTATGAATTTCACTGATCGTTTCGTGTCGAGCCTGGACAACGCTTTGCGCACCCTGGCGGCCCCGGCGCATGCCTCACGGCCGAGCCCCGGCAAGTCGCCTGCCGTCGCTGAGCGTGTCTCTCTGAGCGAGCCTCTGAGCGAACTGGAACGGCAGCTATCGGGCTCTCTGATGCGCGTGAACCATGTCGGCGAGGTCTGTGCCCAGGCCCTTTATCAAGCGCAGGCGCTGACGGCCCGCAGCGATTTGCTGCGCTCGCAGATGCGCCAGGCCGCGCGCGAAGAGACCGATCACCTGGCCTGGACCGAAGAGCGCCTGCAGCAGCTGGGCGCCAGGCCCAGCCTGCTGAACCCGCTGTGGTACGCCGGGGCGTTCGGCATCGGCCTGCTCGCCGGTCGCCTGGGCGACCAGGTCAGCCTGGGGTTCGTGGTCGAGACCGAACGGCAGGTGGAGGCGCATCTGGCGTCCCATCTGCAGCAGCTGCCAGCGGCCGATGTGTGCTCCCGAGCCATCGTCGACGTGATGAAGGCCGATGAAAGTGCACACGCCGATGCGGCGTCGTCGGCTGGCGGCATCAACCTGCCCGCTCCGGTGCGCTGGTCGATGAAGGCTGCTGCGCGCCTGATGACGGCCACCGCAGCCCGCGTTTAATGTGAAAGTGTTTCATGATCCAGGGCGCTGCCCCGCACCATGAAACTTAGGGCCCGTTTCAGGCCTCGACGATGTCGAAGCTGGTGCTGATGGCCGCCGTCTTGCCCAGCATGATGGTGGCTGAACAGTAGCGCTCGTGCGACAACGCGATGGCGCGTTCCACCGCGGCCGCGGCCAGCCCCCGGCCGCTGACGACGAAGTGCATGTTGATGCTGGTGAAGACCTTCGGCTCGGTGGGCGCACGCTCAGCCTGCAGCCTGACCTGACAGCCGCGCACATCGTGGCGGCCCTTTTTCAGGATCAGCACCACGTCATAGGCGGTGCAGCCACCGGCGCCAGCCAGCAGCGTTTCCATGGGCCGCGGCGCCAGGTTGCGGCCACCGCCATCGGGCGCACCGTCCATGGTCAAGAAGTGGCCGCTGCCGGTCTCGGCGACAAAGCCCATACCCGTGCCGGGCATCCAGTTGATGGTGCATTCCATGGTGCATTTCCCGCGGCGCTGCGCCGTCTTGGTGCGGTTGTGGGGTTTTCGAGTCGAGGCTCTAAATCTTCTAGAAAATCAGCATATTGCACTGCAGCAATGCGGTGATAGACTGAACTTCAAGGGCGGTGCAAACAGCTGTGCAGGCTGCCCACCCCCGCCGATTGTCTCCTCCACCTCCATCAATGGTGGATTCAGCCCGAGGTTGCAAGACCTCGGGCCTTTTTTTGTCCGCAGCGGCCCTGACTGGCCGGCACCGCTGGCGTCGACGGTGGGACTTATCATGCGCCCCCGCTACCGACCTCTGCGCTCCATGCCCGCTGGCACTGCCCCGCCCCGCCCCGAGCCCGCGCTCCGTGCTGTCACACCCAAAGGCCAGAAGCTGGCGGCCGGCTACCTCAAGCGCATCCTCACGGCGCGTGTCTACGACGTGGCGCATGAGACACCACTGCAGCCCGCGCGCAACCTGTCGCGCCGGCTGGGCAACCAGGTGTTGCTCAAGCGCGAAGACCAGCAGCCGGTCTTCAGCTTCAAGCTCAGGGGTGCCTACAACAAGATGGTGCATCTGACGCCCGAGGCGCGCGCGCAGGGTGTCATCTGTGCCTCTGCCGGCAACCACGCGCAAGGCGTGGCCCTGGCTGCGCAGCGCCTGGGCTGCCGCGCTGTGGTGGTGATGCCGGTGACCACGCCGCAGCTGAAGGTGGATGCGGTGCGGGCCTTGGGGGGCGAGGTGGTGCTGCACGGCGACAGCTACACCGACGCGTACAACCACGCGTTGCAGGTGCAGCGCGACGAGAGTCTGACCTTCGTGCATCCCTTCGACGACCCCCATGTCATCGCCGGCCAGGGCACCATTGCGATGGAGATCCTGCGCCAGCACCAGGGCCCGCTGGACGCCGTGTTTGTGGCCGTCGGCGGCGGTGGCCTGATCTCCGGCGTGGCGGCCTACATCAAGGCGGTGCGCCCTGAAGTGCGCGTGATCGGCGTGCAGACGGTGGACTCAGACGCCATGGCGCAGTCGGTACGGCTGGGCAAGCGCGTGCAACTCTCCGACGTGGGCCTGTTTGCCGACGGCACGGCCGTGAAGCTGGTGGGCGAAGAAACCTTCCGCGTGGCGCGCGAACTGGTCGACGACTTCGTGATGGTCGATACCGACGCCGTGTGTGCCGCCATCAAGGATGTGTTTCAGGACACCCGCAGCGTGCTCGAACCCTCGGGCGCGATGGGGGTGGCGGCGATCAAGCAGTACGTGGCTCAACACCGCCTGAAGGGCCGCACGATGGTGGCCATCACCTGCGGCGCGAACATGAACTTCGACCGCTTGCGCTTCGTGGCCGAGCGGGCCGAGTTCGGCGAGCAGCGCGAAGCCCTGTTCGCCGTCACCATCCCTGAAGAGCGCGGTTCGTTCAAGCGTTTCTGTGCCTTGATCGGCCCGCGTGCGGTGACCGAGTTCAACTATCGCATCTCGGGCCAGGACCAGGCCCATGTGTTCGTCGGCCTGGCCATGCAGCGCCGTGAAGAGGCCGACAAGATTGCGCGCCAGTTCAGGCGCCAGGGTTTTGCCAACGTCGACCTCACCGACGATGAACTGGCCAAGGAGCACGTGCGCCACATGGTGGGTGGGCGCAGCGAACTGGCGCGCGACGAGCGCTTGTTCAGGTTCGAGTTTCCCGAGCGGCCGGGCGCACTGATGCGCTTCCTGGACGCCATGCACCCGGGCTGGAACATCAGTCTCTTTCACTACCGCAATCAGGGCGCCGACTACGGGCGCATACTGGTGGGCCTGCAAGTTCCCGCGCAAGACGACTTGGCATTTGCTGACTTCGTGCGTGGACTGGCGTACCCGTTTGTCGAAGAAACGAACAACCCGGTGTACGGGCTGTTCCTGAAGTGAGCCGCGCTCACGACGATTGCGCAACCCCTGCAAGGTCATGGTCACCAACCGCTCACTCGTCACACCCACCACACACCCGGCGCTGGAGCGCGCGTTGCGCGACAAGCTGCAGCTGCGCAACGAACAGGGCGGCAGTCTGGGTGAGCTGGAGCCGCTGGCCATCCGCCTGGGGCTGATGCAGGCTTCATTGAAGCCGACCTTGCGCGACCCCCAGCTGCTGATCTTTGCGGCTGACCATGGGCTGGCCGTGGATGGCATTCAAGAACTGCACGCACGCGGCACCGTCGACACCGTGCGCATGCTGCTGTCGCGGCAGTTGCCGCTGAACGTGTTTGCGCGTTCACAGGGCATCCACGCGATGGTGGTGGACTGCGGCGTGGCCGATACCTTGCAGCGCCACGACCGCTTGATGATGCGCAAGATCGCGCACGGCACCCGCAACGCGCGCGTCAGTCATGCCATGACGCAGGAACAAGCCCACGCGGGCATGCGTGCAGGCATGGAAATTGGCGATCAGCTGCGCGGCAACGCCACCATCCTGTCGGCCGTGGGCGTGGGTTCCCACGAGAGCGCGGCGCTGGTGATGTCGCGCCTGACCGACAGCCCGATCCGCGATCTCGTGTACGCCGGCCCTGACATGGACAGCGACTCGCTGGCGCATTTGCTGGTGGTGTTGCAGGGTGCCCAGGGCCGTCACCGCGACGCGCAGGAGCCGATGGACGTGCTGGCTGCCATGGGCGGCTTCGAGGTGGCGGTGATGGCCGGTGTCATCCTGATGGCGGCCAGCAAGCGCCACCTGTTGATGATTGACGGCGTGCCGGCTTGCGCAGCGTTGATGGTCGCCTCGCGCATTGCGCAGCCCGTCACCGACTACTGTCTTTTCTGCCGCAGCCATGGCCACCAGGGCCTCGACCAGGCGCTGAACCTGTTCCGGGCCACGGCGCTGCTGGAGCTGGGCATGGAAAGCACCGACGGCACCGGCGCCACGCTGGCGTGGCCTCTGGTGCGCAGCGCCACCGCGCTGCTGACCGATCTGGCCGATGGTGAAGAGCCCGGCCCGACACGGCCCGGCGGGTTGAGCGACAGCACGCCGGCAGTGTCGATCCTGCCGCCGTTGATGACGCCCGAGGGTGGTCTGACGTACTGAGCGGCCCCAGGCGGTGCCGTCGCTCCCTCCGAAGGGGGCGTCTAGCCAGCCACCCAGCGCCGGCTGATGGCCAGGCGGTACAGGTCACCAGCGCTGCGGGCGCCCTGCCGGTGCAGCGCCGGCCACAGACGCAACAGCAGTTCTGCGCTGGCCAGCGCATCTGCCGCCGCCAGGTGTCGCCTGCCGCAGGGTACGTTGAAACGTAGCAGCCAGTCGTCCAGCGAAAGCTGCTGTCGCGAGGGCGGCCCGCCGATGGCGGCCAGCGCCTCGATATCGATCCAGCGGGCCCGGCTGGCGACGCGTTGCGGGCGCTGCAGATGGTGGCGTTCGGCGCGACAGATCATCTGCCGATCAAAGCCGACGTGAAAGCCCAGCAACGGGGCGCCTGCGGCCCAGTTGCCAAACGCGCGCAGTGCGGCTGCCGGCTCTGCGCCCGTGCGCTGCGCCTGCACGCCGATGCCGTGAAGAAGGATGTTGGCCTTGTCGGTGGCAACGGGAGTCTCCTCGCCGGCGGCGGCGGCGGACTGTGCGCGCAGCGTCGTTTCGAAACTGTCTCCGGGCCAGATCTGCAGCCGCTCGCCGTCGGTGCGCAGGGCCACTGCGGCGATGGCCAGGAGGGTGTCGTTGCGTACGTCCAACCCCGTGGTTTCCACGTCCAGCACCAGCCAGCGCTGCGCCCGGTCCGCAGACCGGTGGCTGCCGGGCCACCACGACGGCCACCCCGGCGGCCGCCCTGGCGGCCACCACGACGGACGCATCAGGCCGCGAAGTCCAGTTGGATGCGCTGCTGCAGCGCGCGCACCTGGCGCATGGCTTCCTTGAGCAGGCGGCGGTCGATGGCGCTCAGGTCCAGCACGTCGATGGCATTGGCATTGATACCGGGATTGGTGGTGGCGGTGGCCGTAGTCGTGGTCGTGGTCGCGGTCGTGGCGGTGGCGGTGGCGGTGGCGGTGGCGGTGGCGGTGGCGGTGGCGTCAACAGCCTCGCCAGGCTGTGCCAAATGCACCTGGCGCTGCAGGCGCAGCATCTGCAGCACGTCGAACGCAGCCACCCAGCTTTCGGCCTCGATCATGGGCACGTCCAGCTTGGCCGCCACGGCCAGCAGGCGATCACGCGTGCCCGTGGCGGGCACACCGTGACTCAGCGCAAGCAGTCGCGCCGCATCGACCATCGGCGCCGTGCCATGCAGCTTGAGGTCGATCCATTCGTGGGCGCCGTCCTTTTCGGTGTCGAGCGCACCACGCCAGTTCAGTGCCGGCCGCTGGCGCAGCGAGTTGTCGGCCAACTGTTTGCACAGCCGCGGCAAGGTGGCCGCGCGTGCAGTGATGTGGTCGCGCAGCACCTGCGCCAGGGCCTGCTGGCCCGTCAGGCCACGCAGGTCGAAGTAGATGCTGGCGTTGAGCAAATCTTGCGGTGCGCCCTGGTCCATCCAGCGGTCAAAGCGCTGCAGCCACTGCGCCACGGTCAGGCAGCACTCGGGGTTGCTGGCCATGACCTGGCCTTTGCACAAGGGGTAGCCGCAACGGTCGAGCGCCTGGTTGATCTGCAGTGCGCACAGCAGCCAGGCTTGGCGCTCGGCGGCGCCGCAGTCGTCAGCCAGCACGAGGCCGTTGTCCTGGTCGGTGGCGATGGTCTGTTCGCAGCGCCCTTCAGAACCGAAGGCCAGC
>JBBQMM010000220.1:0-7305 GCA_038328935.1 Burkholderiales bacterium | reverse complement strand
GGCAAGGGCAGCGAAGCACACAAGGCCGCCGTCACGGGCGACACCGTGGGCGACCCCTACAAGGACACCGCCGGCCCGGCCGTCAACCCGCTGATCAAGATCATCAACATCGTGGCGCTGCTGATCGTGCCGCTGCTGCCGGGCGCGACCAAGGCGCCGGCCGCAGCAGTCGTGGCGCCGGCTGTTGTCGCGGCTGCGACCCCCGCTGTGGCAGCACCGGCGCCTGCTCCCGAAGGCGCCTACATCAGGACCGAAAACGGCATCGTGAAGTTCTACTTCGCGTCGGGCAAAGCAGAGATTGCCGATGGCGCGTCCAACGCGCTGGCTGAGGTGGTGGCTGGGGTGGGCCAGGGCAAGAAAGCCGTGCTCAGCGGCTACACCGACGCCAGTGGCGACCCAGCTCAAAATGCCGAACTGGCCAAGCAGCGTGCCTTTGCGGTGCGTGACGCGCTGAAGGCAGCCGGCGTGGCCGAAGACAAGGTCGAGTTGATGAAGCCCGAAACCGTCACCGGCACCGGCACCGGCAACATGGCCGAGGCGCGTCGCGTCGAAGTCAAGTTGCAGTAGCCGCATCCGAAGTCACTCCGTCGCGGCGGATGGCAAGCTTCCAGCCGAGGGGCCAGCAGCGCTGCTGGCCCCTTTTTTGCAGCCGAAGCGCCGCTTGCGCCACACGGCGGCCGCACGGCGCGGGCAGCAGCCCGCTGCCAGGCTGGCCATGCTCCCGTACTTCAACGAACGGTGAATGCCGCAGCCGATGAAGCCCAAGCCTGCTGCCCTGCGCAAAGCCCCGGCCACCGGCGCGCGGACTGCAAGGCCGGTGCCCAAGGCAATGCCGGCGCCGGCAGCCTCCGAACCCCGACCGCGCGACGCCGACCGTTCGCAGCGCGACATCCTGCAGGCGGCGCGGGATGAGTTTGCAGAGCACGGACTGGGTGGCGCGCGCATGGACCGCATCGCCGAACGGGCGGGTGTCAACAAGCGGCTGATCTACTACTACTTTGCCGACAAGGACAGCCTGTTCCTGGCCGTTCTGGAACGTGCCTACCAGGACATCCGCACGCGCGAAGCCGAACTGAACCTGGCGCAGGTGGAACCCATCGAAGCCATCCGCCGCCTGACCGCCTTCACCTGGAACTACTACATCGAGCACCCGGAATTCCTGACGCTGCTGAACAGCGAAAATCTGCACAAGGCGCGACACCTGAAGCAGTCGGCCCACATTCGCAGCCTGCATTCGCCCTTTGTGCAACTGCTGGCCGTTGTGCTGGAGCGTGGCCACAAGGCGGGGCTGTTTCGCGCCGGGGTGGACCCCGTGCAGCTGTACATCTCGATTGCCGGGCTGTCGTACTTCTACCTGGGCAACTGCCATACGCTGAGCACCATCTTCGGGCGCGACCTGTTGACGGCCAAGGCGCAGGTGGAGCGCCTGTCGCACATGACGGACCTGGTGCTGGGCTATCTGGTGCGCGGCTGAAGTTGAGGCTGGAGCGCAGGGCCCACGGCCCACGCGCCACCTGCAAACATCACCCTGATGGCGCTTTCCTGGCGCTTTCCTGGTGCTCCCCTGGCGCTTCCCTCACGTTTTCCTGGCGTTGCCCAATCGACCCACCTGCGCCTAAGATTCACCATTTGGTGAACTCGCAGGGCGCAGCCGCCCTGCACAACAGGAGACTGCAGATGAAAAAGCTTCCATGTTCCAGCCGCCGCTCTGCCCTGGGCGCCCTGACCGGCGCCGTGGCGACGCTGGCTTTCTTTCTTTCCGGCGGCGCGGCGCACGCACAGTGGAAGCCCACCAAACCAATCACCATCATCGTGCCCTGGGCCGCCGGTGGCGCCACCGATCAGGTCACGCGCCTGGCGGCTTCAGAAATCGAAGCCGGCCTGGGCCAGAAGATCGTCGTCGTCAACCAGCCCGGCGGCGCCGGCTCCATAGGCACCAAGGCCGCGATGGATGCACCCAAGGACGGCTACACCTGGACCGCAGGCGCCGCCAAGCAGCTCGGCACCTACCCGGTGCTGGGCATGATCAACAGCAAGGTCGACGACTTTCACCTTTTTCTGGCGGTCACCAACGTGTCGATCGTGAGCGCCAATCCGGGCACGCCGTATCAGAACTTCCCGCAGCTGCTGGAGGCGATGAAGGCCAAACCAGTGTCGGTGGCCACTGCCGGCAACAGCTCGTCGGGCCACTTTGCGATGGAGGCCATCGCCAGGGCCACGGGCGTGAAATACCGCCACGTCACCTATGACGGCGGCAACCCTGCGGTGGTGTCTACCGTGTCGGGTGAAACCGAGATCACCACGCAACTGGCGCCCGAGCAGGCCGAAATGATCAAGGGCAAGCGCCTGCGCCCGCTGGCGGTGGTGGCCGACCAGGCGCTCACCATCGAAGGCTTCGGCACCATCCCGCCCATCACGCAGTTCGTGAAGGACTTTCCGCGCGTCACCACGGGTTTCGGCATCTTCATTCCCAAGGGCGTGCCGGCCGAGGTGGTGGCCACGGTTGAAAAGCTGTGGGCCGAAAAGGTGGTGACGAGCGAGAAGCTGCGCAAGTACGCCATCGACAAGGGCGCGCTGTTCACGCCGTTTTATGGCAAGGCCGCGTATGACGCCGTGTGGCCCACCGTGGTGACCGACGCCTATCTGCTGCAGGACGCGGGCCTGGCCAAGGTCTCGCCCGAGTCGCTGGGCATCAAGCGCTAGCCCGGTTTTTTCCAGCCGCTGCCGCCGCGCCTGCGCCCTTGTCCCGCCGTACCGAATTGCTCGCTGCCGCCCTGTGGTGCGGTGTGGGCGCGGCGATCCTGGTTGCTTCGTGGCGCATGGACCGATTGGGCGACCGCGGCATCAACCCGTGGTCGGCACCCGGGCTCACGCCCGGTGTGGTGGGTGCGTTGATGGTGGTGTTGGCGCTTGTTCTGGGCGTGCGGGCATTGCAAAGAAAGGCTGAAACACCCATTGCGCATGCGGATGCAGACGAACCCGCATCGTGGCCATCGGCCGCGCTGGCGCTGGTGTTGTGTCTGGTCTTCGCGGGCATCAGCCTGGGCCGCGGGTTGCCGTTTGCGGCCGAGGCGGCCCTGTTCATATTCGTCTTCACCGCCGCTTTCAGCTGGAAGACCTGGCGTGCGCAGGGGCGCGTGATGCGCGGTGCGGCGCAGGCGGCGGCGGTGGCCCTGCTGGCGGCTGGCAGCATCGCGTGGCTGTTCGAATCGGTGTTCCTGGTGCGCCTGCCATGACGAACGAGCGATGGAAGGCCTGAACCACCTGGCCACCGCACTGGCCGGGCTGGCCGGGCCATGGCAGATCGCCTATGCGTTAGGCGCCACGCTGGCGGGCATCCTGATCGGCCTGCTGCCGGGGCTGTCGGCCACCCTGGGCGTGGCGCTTTTCACCACGTTGACGGTCTAGATGGCACCCGTTGATGCCATCCTGGTGCTGGTGTGCGTGTATGTCGGTGCCATCTACGGCGGCAGCCGCACCGCTATTCTGCTGAACATTCCCGGCACCGCGGCCAACGCCGCCGCCTGCCTGGACGGCAACATGCTGGCGCGCCAGGGCCAGGCCGGCCGCGCCATGGGGATTGCCACCACGGGCTCGGTGGCGGGCTCGCTGTTTGGTGTGCTGTGCCTGGCCATGTTCACGCCGCTGCTGGCAGAAACGGCGCTGAAATTCGGCGCCACCGAATTCTTCTGGCTCGGCATCGTGGGCGTGATGATGTCGGGCAGCCTGACCGGCTCCAACCCCGTCAAGGGCTGGCTGATGGGGCTGCTGGGCATCTTCATTGCCACCATCGGACTGGACCCGGTGCACGCCCATGAGCGCTTCACCTTCGGCGAAAACGCGCTCACCGGCGGCATCTCGTTGATACCCGCACTGGTGGGCGCCTTCGGCTTTGCCGAGGTGCTGACGGTGATGACGGCGCCACGCCTGGCACCGCTGAAGAGCACCATCGACTCGGTGCTGCCCCGCGTGGCAGACGTGGCGCGCTACTGGCGCACGGTGCTGCGCTCGGGCTTCATCGGCGTGGGCATCGGCATCCTGCCCGGCGTGGGTGAAGACATGGCCGCCTGGTCGTCGTACGCCGCCGCCAAGCGCGCCAGCCCTGAGCGCGACCAGTTCGGCAAGGGTTCCGTCGAAGGCCTGATGGCGGCCGAGACGGGCGACAACGCAGCCATCCCCGGCGCACTGATACCGGCGCTGGCGCTCGGCATCCCCGGTTCTGCACCCGCGGCGGTGCTGATGTCGGCCATGATCATCCACGGCGCGCAGCCCGGGCCGATGTTGATGGTGAACCAGCCACAGTTCGTGTACGACGTGGTGGGCATCACGCTGGTGGCCACGCTGTGCATCCTGGTGTTCGGGCTGGTGCTGGTGCGGCCCATCCTGTGGGTGCTGCGGGTGCCGCGCGACATCATCATGCCGATCGTGTTTGTGCTGTGTGTGCTGGGTTCCTACAGCATCACGCAGCGGCTGTTCGACGTCTGGGTGATGCTGGCTGTGGGTGTGTTGTGCTTCATGCTGCGCCGGGGCGGGTTTCCGGTGGCGCCGCTGGTGCTGGGGCTGGTGCTGGGCGACATCATCGATAAATCATTGCGGCGCGCGCTGGTGCTGTCCGACGGCAGCCTGGCGCCTTTTTTCACCCGGCCCATCAGTGCTGTGCTGGCGGCGCTGGTGTTGCTGTTGCTGCTGGCGCAGGTGCCCGGCTTGCGACAGCGGCTGATGTTCTGGAGACAAGCGTGATCAACCATCTGGCGCTGTGCAACGAAGTGCTGGCCCCCTGGCCTTTTGAGAAGCAATGTGCCTACGCCGCCGCGCTGGGCTACCAGGGGCTGGAAGTGGCGCCCTACACGCTGCATGAAGACCCGATGCAGATCACCGACGCACAGGCACAGCACTTCAAGGCCGTGGCCGCCGACCACGGGTTGGTGATCTGCGGGCTGCACTGGTTGCTGGTAGCGCCCACCGGCTTGTCGGTCAGCAGCCCTGACATCGCGGTGCATGCACGCACGCAGCAAGTGATGCTGCGGCTGGTGGACCTGTGCGCGCTGATGGGCGGCCACTACCTGGTGCACGGTTCACCCGCGCAGCGCAACCCGCATCCCGGGCAGTCGGTGGCTGACGCGCTGGCCCGCGCCACGGCCTGCTGGCACGCGGCGGGTGAGCGTGCCACGCAGCAGGGCGTGGTGTATTGCATCGAGCCGCTATCGCCCAACCAGACCCGCGTGGTCAACACCGTGGCTGAAGCGGCTGCCATCGTTCGGCAGGCCGCGCTGCCGGGGCTGAAGACGATGATCGACACCTGTTCTGCGGCCGTGGCCGAAGCCGAACCGCTGCCGCAGTTGATAGACCGCTGGTGGCCCACCGGCCTGCTGGCCCACGTGCAGTTGAACGACCGCAACCGGCGCGGCCCGGGCCAGGGCAGTGACCGCTTCGGCCCCGTGCTGGCAGCACTGCAACGGCAGCGCTATGCGGGATGGCTGGCGATGGAACCCTTTGACTACCAGCCCGACGGCCCGGGCTGCGCCGCCCACGCCATTGGCTATGTGCGCGGGCTGCTGGAAGCGACGAACTGATCGCTGCGCGGCACCGGCAAGGCGCGCATCGCCTGCCAGTCGGGCGCAGCACCGCTGGCAAAACCGGGGCCGCCATCCACACCCAGCGACCCGATGGCCAGCCGACCGTCCTGGATGCGCAACCGCACCGCGCCAAAACTGGTTTCGTAAAGATCGGCATGCGCGACAGCGAAGGCCCGCTGCTCGGCCGCCGGCAGGTCGGCCATGCCGTTGACGTAGTGGTGGCCGTTGCGTTCCACATGCGTGATGCCCAGCAGCGACACCAGCGCCAGGTCTTGCTGCAGCGCCAGGCCGGCCTGGATCGTCAGGTCTTCTGCGCTCATCAGATAGCCCTGGCCCGCAGTCCCTTGAGCCCCCCCCAGTCCCTGCAGCGCCGTCATCGGCCAGCCCCGCCTGCTGGTTCCACAGCCGGCAGCGCGCGCGGTTGATGACGCTCTTGTACAGCCCCTTGCAGGTCTTGGACGACACGCCGCGATAGCCCATCTGGCGCCCGCGCACAAAGGCATCCAGCGTGTCGTCTGACTCGTCGATGATCACCGCCTTGTACGCTGCCAGTTCATCCACGGGCCTGGACAGCGCCGCCTGGCGCTTGATGGGCTGCTCGATGAAGACCACGCTGCTGCACAACTGGCGCAAGGCCGGTTCAGCCTGCATGCGCTGCCACAGGGCCACCACGCCGGCCACGTCGTCGTACTGCTCATTGCCGTCCAGCGTGGACCGGTAGCCGCCGGGTAGGGTGTCGAGCACCGCTGCAATCTGCATCAGTCGCTGCAGGTCGGCTTCGACGTTGCCCGCCACTTTCAGCTTGAACCAGCGCTGGCCGTAGGTGGCCACCACTTCCTGCAGCGTTTCGGGCAGGCCATCGTCCACACGCTGCGTCTGCTCAGCCCGAGTGATGGGGTCCACCAGCCCGACGGTATGACGCGCCTCGATGTGGCTGGCCTGCTGCAAACCGCTCAGGAATTCGTTGAAATCAAAACCCGCCAGGTCGGGGCACAGGTCGCTGAAGGTGGCACTGCCGCCCACCCCTGCCGCGTTGCGTTGCATCACGGTCTGGAACGGCAACTGCAACGCGCGGCACAAACCGTCCAGCACCGCGCGGTCGACCAGCGCCGGCCCGTAGTTGGACACCAGCGGATTCAGGCCCAGCGCGGCCCCTTGCGCCATCTGGGGCCGGTAGTGATTCGCAAAGTGACCGAAAGCGGTGTCAGCACCACCTTCCAGGTAGCGTTGGCGTGCGATATCCAGCGCCAGCCGCAGTTGGTCGAAGTTGTCTTCGTTGCTCAGCGCCGCGTTCTTGTCGAACCACTTCGGCGCCAGCAGCTCGGCCGACATGCCTGTGGCCTGCTGGCCGTTGGCCAGGCGCACGCGCACGCGGGCCACCACCTGTGGCGCCTGCGTGAGTGTGACGACGCCGAACCGAAACGGCATGCGCAGACGCACATCGCGCTCGAAGAGGTCGATGCCCTCGATGGCGAGCTTCGGTGCTTCAGTCATCGCGGCAACCCTTCATTCCATGCCCAGCAGGCGGTAGATGCGCCGCGTGTAGACGCCAAAGGCCTCGTGCGTCTTCATGTCCAGCATGCGCGGATGCGGCAGGTCGATCTCGAAGTTGTCGGCCATGCGCGCCGGGCCGGCGGTGAACACGACGACGCGAGACCCCAGGAACACCGCTTCCGAAATGCCATGCGTGACGAACACGATGGTCTTGCCCGACTCTTTCCAGATGCGC
>JBBQMM010000219.1:0-7318 GCA_038328935.1 Burkholderiales bacterium | reverse complement strand
GCGCGTCGCCGCGTCGCGGCCGATTTCGGCCACCATGTTCAGCGCAATGGGTTTCACCGCCGGGCCGCAATAGCCGCCGTGCGAGCCCATGCCGGCGATGGCCGGGCTCATCGTCATACGTTCCAGGTCCACGCCCATGATCGAGCTGACGGTGTTGATCAGGCTCACCGCGTCGGCGCCGCCGGCCTTGGCTGCGCGCGCAGGTTGGCGGATGTCGCTGATGTTGGGCGTGAGCTTGACGATCACCGGCATCTTGGTGGCCTGCTTGCACCACTCGGTGACCATCTGGATGTACTCGGGCACCTGGCCCACGGCCGAGCCCATGCCGCGCTCGCTCATGCCGTGCGGGCAGCCGAAGTTCAGCTCGATGCCGTCGGCGCCGGTGTCTTGCACGCGCGGCACGATGGCCTTCCAGGCTGCTTCCGTGCAGGGCACCATCAGCGACACCACCATGGCGCGATCAGGCCAGTCGCGTTTGGTCTGGCGGATCTCTTCCAGGTTCACCGCCAGCGGCCGGTCGGTGATGAGCTCGATGTTGTTGAAGCCGATGACGCGCCGGTCGGCGCCGTGCAGGGCGCCGTAGCGCGGCCCGCTGACGTTGACGATGGGCGGGCCTTCTTCGCCCAGCGTCTTCCACACCACGCCGCCCCAGCCGGCTTCAAAAGCGCGGTTGACGTTGTAGGCCTTGTCGGTGGGCGGCGCGCTGGCCAGCCAGAAGGGGTTGGGGCTGTGGATGCCCAGAAAGTTGGTGCGCAGGTCAGCCATGGTGGGCTCCAGTGCTGGAACTGGTACTGGTGCTGGTACCCGTTAGTTCGGCATGGATCGACCGCGCCGCCACTTTGCCATGTTCAACGGCTTCGACGCTCAGGTCGCGCCCGCCGTGGCGGCAGTCGCCGCCGGCCCACACGCGTGGCAGGTTGGTGCGGCCTTCGGCGTCGCACTCGATGCGGCCCGCTTTCAGGCGCAGCGTCGGCCCGGCGGCCTCGGGCAGGTAGGTCTGGCCGATGGCGCGCAGCAGCATGTCCGCGGGCAGCGTGAAGGTTGCGCCGGTCTCGATCAAGTGGCCGTCTTCCAAAGCGGTGCAGGCCAGCACCAAGCCCGTGACGGCACCGCCTTCGGTCACCACGGTCTTGGGCGCAGCCCAAAGGCGAATCACCACCCCAAGGGTCAGCGCCCAGTCCTGCTCGACTTGCGACGCCGACATGGCGGCCGGCCCGCGGCGGTAGACGATGGTGGCGCTTTCAGCGCCCAGCAGCTTGCTTTGCACGGCCGCGTCGACGGCGGTCATGCCGCCGCCGATGACGATCACATGGCGGCCCACCGGCACGCTTGCCAGGCCGTTTTTCAGGTCGCTTTTCAGGTCGATCCCCAGATCGCTGGCCTGGCGCAGCTTGGCAATGAAGTCCACTGCAGCGGCCAGCCCAACGGCCTCGGGTTCGTCAACGCCCAGTGCATTCACGCCACCCAGGCCCAGACCCAGGAACACGGCGTCGAAGCCACCGCGCAGTTCGGCCAGCGTGGTGTCGCGGCCGAGTTCACAGCCCAGGCGCAGGTCGATGCCACCAATCGACAAGATCCAATCCACTTCGCGCTGTGCGAAGTTGTCGACCACCTTGTAAGCGGCGATGCCGTATTCGTTCAAACCGCCCGCCTTGGGCCGACTGTCGAACAACACCACTTCATGCCCCAGCCGCGCCAGCCCATGCGCGCAGGCCAGGCCTGCCGGGCCTGCACCGACCACCGCCACACGTTTGCCCGTGGGCGCGGCGCGGGTGAACAGCGGCGCGCCCGGGTCGGCCATCAGCGCGTCGGTGGCATGGCGCTGCAGGGCGCCGATCTCCACCGGTTTGTCTTCGTTGGCGTTGCGCACACAGGCCTGCTCGCACAGCACCTCGGTCGGGCAGACGCGCGCGCACAAGCCGCCCAATGGGTTGGCTTCCAGGATGGCGCGCGCCGCGCCGCGCAGGTTGTTCTGCGCGATGCGGCCGATGAAGCTGGGGATGTCGATGCCGGTGGGGCAGGCGGTGATGCAGGGCGCATCGAAGCAGTAGTAGCAGCGTTCGGCCTCGATGGCAGCCTGCGCCGGCGTCAAGGGCGGGTGGCTGTCGCTGAAGTTGGCTGCATAGTCGGCCAGGTTCAGTCGTGCGCCCTGCACGCCGCAGGCCAACGCAGAAGGGAGCTGAGGGGGCTGAAGGGTCTGACTCATGTGGCTGTCCGGTGCAAGAATCAAGCCAAGTATCCAGCCCCGAACAGGAAGCTGGGCCTGAGGGATTTCCCTGCTCGCTTTGCCGCTGGCCTTGCTGATTTACACCGCCAGCGCGGTCGCCTTCTTCACGGTGCGCCAGACAGGCACGGTGCTCGACCGCATCACGCCCGGCAACTGCCGCAGCACCTGGCTGTGGAACCGTCCAAGGACTTCGGCATCGAGGCCAGCAAACCGCACCAAGTTGCCGTTGGCGTTGGCCACCTGGACGCCGTCCAAGTTTTCTACCCACTGATGCGGTCCTTGGGTTCGGCAGCGGCCTGTTGAGGGTCGACCACAGCCCAAACGAGCTTCATCCGTGGTGACCGACTCCTGGTTTTCCCTCGCGATCCGCCGCCAAACCTCGGCTCCGAGAAGCCCTGGCGCAGCCGGTCCCCGCAGCCCTGGGCACCGGGCCGCCTGAAACGTCTTGGCTGGAGGACCTCAGGCCGCTTGCAGTTGCGACCGACGGGCTGGCGCACGCGGCGGTGCCGGGGCCTGCAGACCCAGGTTGCGTGAGCATCTCCTCGATCACCGGCTGTTCCAGGTTCGCCGCGATGATCTTCAGCTGACCGCCGCAGTTCGGGCAATGCGCCATGTCTATCTCGAACACGCGCTTGAGCAACTTGGCCCAGATCAACCGCACCGGGCGGTGATGCGCACAGGTCGGCTCGCACGCAGCCGGCAGTGCGGCCTGCGCGGGTGGTTGGGGTTTCTGCGGCACGACCTGCGCGCGCAGATTGGCGTTGGGTGCGAGAACGCCAAGCTCGCGAAGCGGGGGTCCGCTCACTTCGCGCAGCGAAGTTATGCGGACACCAAAGCGAATCAGGTGCAGCCTCGGTCTGGGCAAGGGCGCCGGTGTGTACACGGTCGTCGTGCACCTGGAACAGCATCAGTTCGTGGCCAGCACAAGCGCGGGTGCCAACACGCAAAGTCACCGCGTCATTCGGGTCGCAGTTCAGATTGACCCAGGGCCGAGTATTGGTGCGGCCGCGTGCACATGGGTGGACAGGCAGCCGCTGGCTGCATGAATGAGGCGACAACTGGCTTGACGCGCGCCGGCCCGCAGGGGCACGCCGTGCCGAGCTTCGAGGAGATTGCCTTGACGAGACCGCAGTTCGTTCGCTGTCCCCTGGCGCACCCTTGTTCAGTCGAGTTCATGGCCCACCCGACACTGTCGAGTCAGTCCGCTGGCGCTGCCGGGCTGACGCGCGCGCAGTGGTTTGGTTAGACCACAGCCAATCGGCTGCGCTTGTCGCTGTGCCGGCGCGCACGCGGTTGGGCTCGACGTGGCGGCACAGAGCCAACATCTGGGCGTCACGGTCGATCAAGACGGCATTGGAGGGCCCGATCAGGGCCAACAAACCCGTTGGGGTATTGGCCGCCCATCGGGCAATGGACCAGCAACTGTATGTCTAACCGCAAGATGGCACGAGCATGGGGTGGATTTCGTTGAGATTGAGGGTCGGAACTTTAGATTTATGACCTGATCCCACCCATCCGCGATGGGCCTCTTCCTCGAGGTGCAGGAACTGGCCGCGATGGTGGCCTGGCTGTCGAGCGAGGACTGCTCGTTTTCCACCGGTGCGGTGTTCGACATCACCGGCGGGCGCTCGACCTACTGAGCAGCACCCGCGTCAGGGGGTGGCTCGGCCAGCAGCCGCCGCGCCATCTCGGCAATCGACGCCTTGATCTGCGCCCAGCCGGCTTCGCAGTGCAGGTCGATGCCGCTGAACACCGGCGTGTGGCGCGTGCGCACCAGCAGCACCTGCACCCCCATCACCAGCAGCAGCGTGACGGCGTTCAGATAGGGCGCCCCCCGGCGCGGTGCCGGCCCCACCGGCAGTGCGAAGCCGGCGCGGGCCCACATCTGGACCGTCTGCGCCGGCCGTGCTGCAGCCAGCAGCGCGTGGATGTCGGCATAGGGGCCGGCCTGCTCGGGGTACTCCTGCAGTGCCTGCTGCAGCGGCTGCATCACCACGCCCTGCGCGGTCGCCGCCAGTTGCACACGCGCATAGGCGCGGCCTGCGTTGACCTGGGTGGCGCGTTCGTTGCCCTCGCTGACCATCCACAGGAAGCCCGGGGTCGTGGCGATCTTCTGGTCGAAGTCCTTGATCTGCGAGGTGGCCGCCATGTCCTGCGGCCCAGGCGCGCGGCTGCGGTCGAACAGCCCCACCTTGTCCAGCAGCACCAGCATCGGGTCGGTGATCGAGATGCCGTCGCGGTGCTGCGCGATCTCGGCCGCGCCCACGCGCAACACCTTCATCGACTCCATCATCGTGCGCGGCGTGATCACCTCCAGCCGCCAGGCTTCGCTGGCGATGGCGCGGTGGCGCGCCAGCAGCTCGGGCGTGGCCTCGCCCGCAAAGCCGAAACGCAGCGGATGGGGCTGCACCGCGGCGGCCATCGCCTGCCAGGCCGCGGCGGGCACTGGCCGCGTCGGCTCGTAAGCGTTGCGGTTGGTATGGCGCTTGAAGACCTGCGCGAACAGCGGGTCCTTGGCGACGCTGGCGTCGGGCACCAGGCGGATCCGCGCCACCGGGCGGGCGTCGAGCTTGTCCGGGCCGAAGGCGCCTTCGGGGAAGAGCTCGATGTCGGCGCGCTGCCCCCGCTCGCTCGCGGCCAGGTCGAGCAGCTCGATGAAGGTGCCCTGACTCATCATGATCTGGCGCGAAAACGGGTCGGTCTCGGGCAGCAGCCGCTGCAGGTCGCAGCGCAGCACGATCTCGCCCGCCGTGCGCAGGTCGATCAGCCAAGACTGCAGGTTGTGCGAGTGTGGCGCCAGGATGGCGTGCGCCAGCACCCAGCGCCGCAGGTCGGGCTCGTTGCCCGGGCCGTTCCAGGCGGCCACGGCCTCGGGCGGCATGGCCGATGAACAGGCTGCCAGCGGCGCCGTCGCCGCCATCACCACACCGTGAGGTGGACCGGGGCGCCGTCCGGCGCCCTGATCGGGCTGTATCGGGGTCTCCAGGCAAGGCCTGCCGGGGTTGATCAGTCTTGACGACGGCGGTCGAACCAGCCCCCGGCAGCCAGGCGGGCCGGCATCAGTGCGACAGTGCCGGGCTCGGGCACGGCGGTCACGGTGACCATGTCGAAGCGCCGCGATCCGAGGGCGTCGTACAGCTGGCCTGGCGCGCTGGCAGCCACTTATGCGCCGGGATTGGTGCCGGCCGTGAAGGTCGACACGATGCGGAAAGCGAAGTTGGCGTTGTTGTTGACCGCCGCGATGCCGCTCAGATTGGCATCGTAGATATCAACCAGATAGTGATGCTGCACTTCAGCCAGCTCCCTTCGAGAGTGTCCCGGCAACTACTACGAAGTAAGGTTATGCCTCGTGCCAGCAGACCCGATCACTACCGCTGCGTCGCCCTGCGCAGCGGGCTCATCCGGCACCAAGCCCATGAAACGCTCAAATGCGCTGCGGTCGCCCGAGGCCGCTTCGGCCTTGAGGTAGTCCAGCGTCAGTACAGAGGCCATCTTCTCGGCCGCCGCGCTGGCGATGTCTCATGGCCGAGAACAGTGGAGCGCAGACTGCCCCGATCTTCATGGCCGTGGCAACGCGGCGCAGTTCGATCTGGGTGTCGGCGGGCGACGGTGGCTGTGACATGGACAGTGGCGCAAATTGCAGCGCGCTCGCGGCGGCGCTTACGGGCAAGGCAAGGCCGAGGATAGGAAATTCAAACGCACTTTTTCTCCCAAAGGCCCACCGGCAATGCTCTTGAACACGCACTGATGCGGTCCTTGGGTTGGGCTGGATGCTGCGCTTCAGCGAAAAGATTCTGATGTACGACTTGGTCAGCGTGCGGTCGCGCAACTTCTCCCAGACGCTGTCTCCACTGTCGCTGTCTCGTTCGCCCTTGCCGTTGGTGTTGCCTTTGATCGCGTACTTCAGCCCATCGTGGACGGCATTTCAGGCTGATCGTGGACGGGATTTCAGCGTGATCGTGGACGGCGTTTCAGTCTGATCGTGGACGCCGTTTCAGCGGGATCGAGGCCGGTCAGAAAATCACTTGCGCGCCACCCCCGTCGCCAGGAGCTCAGGCGTCCTGGCATCACGCTGATGCTGCTGTGGGAGGAGCTGCCCGGCGCGCTGCCGTATGTATTTGCCGGCATGAAGGTGGCGGCCCTCCTGGCGGTGGCCGACGCCATCGTCGGCGAATTCCTGGGTTCCGACCGCGGCCTGGGCTACCTGGTGCTGCAGGTGCAGGTGAAGCTCGACACACCAGCGATGTTCATGGCGGTGATCCTGATCACCTTGCTGGGCATGCTGCTGTACGGGCTGGTGCTGTTGCTCGAGAAGCTGTTCGTAGCCAAGGATGCGCGGGTGTCGTGACGCTCGCCTGTTCGCCATGGGTAAACCCCGAAACCGCAGGCTGGGTCGTGCGGATACATTCAACTAAGTTATTACTTAGAATAAACGGAATCGGCAGCCTGATCAACGATGCACGCGTGACATGACGGTCGAAGCTTTCATCCACCTCTCCGGGGTCACCAAGACCTACAAGTCCGGGCGCAAGCAGCATCTGGCGATCAGCGACGCCAGCTTTGACGTCATGCCCGGCGACCTGGTCGCACTGGTTGGTCCGTCCGGCTGTGGCAAGAGCACGCTGTTGAAGATCCTGGCCGGATTGCACACGCAGGACGGCGGCACGGTGCGCATCGGCTCGGCCGCACATGCCTTCGACCCGGCGCGCGACATCGGCATGGTGTTCCAGGCGCCGCTGCTGCTGAAGTGGCGGCGCATTCTCGAAAACATCCTGCTGCCGGCCGAGATCCTGGGCTTGCCGATGGCCGCGGCGCGCGAGCGGGCGCGCGGCCTGATGGCCATGGTCGGCCTCCAAGGCTACGAGGAGAAGTATCCGTACGAGCTGTCTGGTGGCATGCAGCAGCGCGCCGCGATAGCGCGTGCGCTGGTGCATGACCCGAAGCTGGTGCTGATGGACGAGCCCTTCGGCGCGCTGGACGCGCTGACGCGCGAAAAGATGAATCTGGAACTGCTGCGAATCTGGAAGGAATCAGGCAAGACCATCGTCTTCGTCACCCACGGCATCTCCGAGGCGGTGTTCCTTGGCACGC
>JBBQMM010000218.1:0-7328 GCA_038328935.1 Burkholderiales bacterium | reverse complement strand
AGTTTCCAGTTCTCGAAGCGATCAAGAAAGGCTCGCCGCGCTTCGTCGATGTAAGCCTTGGGAAACAGGTCTTGCAGCCACACGGCGACTTCTCTTCGAACACGGCCCGAGGCCAGCGCGACGCCGCTGGAGGCTTTGAGCGCGCGCAAGAACTTTGCCCAGGCCCAGCAGGTATTCGACGAGCACTTTGGCGCAAAGAAGCCTCGCGACGCCGCCGCCGAGGAGCACTTTGCCGTTTCAGCCACGGAAAGCGGCGCCGCAGCAAGAGCACTGGTCGTCTTCGAAGAGAAAGGCGCCGTGTGGCTGCAAGACCTGTTTCCCAAGGCTTATATCGACGAAGTGCGGCGAGCCTTTCTTGATCGCTTCGAGAACTGGAAACTTGACGACCTGGGCAAGCCCAATTCGGTGGGTAACAAGCGCTACACCGTGCCCTTGCGCATGCAGGCGCCCTTCAGTGACCCCGCGCTGTTTGCCAGCCCGGTGCTGCTGGACATGGTCAAGGCGCACATCGGCGAAGAGCCGATCGTCAACGCCTACGGCGGCGTTATCACCTACCCGGGCGCCAACAGCCAACACATCCATCGTGAACATCCGCTGCTGTTCACCAACGACCAGTTTCACCAGCGGCTTGCTGCTTACGCGATCAACGTGCTGATTCCTCTGGTCGATCTTGACGAGCAGCCGGGCGGCACGCCATGGTGTGAAGGCACCCACCGCATTCCCGCCGAAGCGCGCTGGCAAGGGCTGTCGAAATTGGTGTACGCAAAGCGGGGCGATGCTCTCCTGCTGGACTACCGCACCTTCCACGGCGGCATGCCTTGTCTGGCCGGCGAGATGCGTCCGGTGCTGTTCATCACCTACAGCTTGCCCTGGTTCCGCGACACCTTGGCCTTTGACAACCACGACGCGGTGGCGATATCGTCTGCTGAACTTGCGGCGATGCCGCAGTCGCACCGGGCTTTCTTCCGATTTGCGCGCAGGATTCAGGACCGATCGCCCGATCCCGTGCGCGCGACTGGAACCAGTGAGCCAGAAGTGGCAACGCTGGCAACGGTTTGACGCGGAAGTGTTCCATGATCCGGGCGCTGCCCCGCATCATGAAACTTGGTGGCGTGTGAACCGCGAGGCCGTCGTGCCTGCTTGAAGGGTGCGCCCGCCGCCCCAGGCGGCTGCGCATCGGAAAAGGCGCGCAGCGCCTGACGGCTGCAGGCGCTCGGCACTTCAAGCCAACAGACTGCCCCTCGGCCCGCCGCGCGAGGCCTGGCCAGCGGCGCCGTACAAAGTCGAGCTTTGGCCGGGGGCGACGGGGATCAGCACGTCGATGGCGCGGTCCAGCGATGCCGTGGCGCGGGCCAGTGCCTCGCGCTGCGCAGCCACCTGCCCGCCGGCCAGCGCCAGGCGGTGGCGCAACAACGGTGGCACGCCGCCGTGCTTGGCCGCATGCGCAAAGTGGTCGACGGCGGCGGCCAGCGCCGCGTGCAATTCTGAGGCCACCCGATCCACGGCCGCGGCGTCGCGTTGGCGCAGCGCCAGGCCCAGTTCCAGCAGGCGTTGCTCCACCCGTTGCAAGGGCTGCTCCAACGCCGTCAGGTGTTGGGAAGGGCGGCGGGCATCGGGGGCTGGTGGCATGTAGGGCTGCGGTTGCGATGCGGTTGCGGAGCGGGTGCGAGGCGGGTGCGAAACATGACTGGGCGGCGCCGCCGTTCCCCCGCAAAGGGGGCGGCGGCGTTGCCACGCGGGCTTCATCGGGCCATCTTCCACAATGCAGGGCGCCGCCCTGCATCATGCAAGTCAGCTCGGCTTGCGACTCAGCAACTCGGTGGCGTTCTCGATCAACTTGTCGGCAATGGCCTCTGCGTTGACTTCGAACTTGCCGTCTCGAATGGCCTGCGCTATGCGGTCGACCTTGGCCGTGTCGAAGGCGGGGTCGGCGCTGAGCTTGGACAGAACGGCTGCTGCTGGCGAGAGCTGCACCTGGGCCGAGGCCTCGGTGCTGCCCGCCGCTGCAGGAGCAGCCGACTTTCTTTCGGTGGCCGGTGCCGGGGCAACGGGCTTGTTGTCAAGTGAACCGATCTTCATTTTGGACTCCTGTCAGGTGCATCACTGCCTGGCTGAAACTTCTTCATGAAGGCAGTATCGGAACACCTCGGCCCTGACTTTAGACCTGAATCGAACTTTTTTTCACCCCGAGGCTCGCGCGTTACCGGGCGGTGCCCGTGCCGGCGCATCACAACCGCACCTCGACACGTCTTTCGCCGGTGGCCTGACCCGCCACGACCCTGCCGCCTTCGGTGCGTACCCGCACCGATTGGCCCTCAAGACCGGCTGACAGGGCCTGGCCTTCGGCGACGACTGAAAACCCGTCGCCCATCGCCATCACGCTGACGGTGGCGCCCGCGGCAAACCATTGCCTGAGCTGCAAATCGGCTGCCCTGACCGGCGCTCCGGCAGCCGCAGGTCTGGCCAGGACCCGGCCCTCCAGCCTCTGCACAGCGTTGAACAACGACGGGCCGTTGCGGCCCTGGCTGGCGGCGGCTGTCGGTGCGGCATGGGCACCCCAGTCGGCCTCGGCCACGACCAGCATCGCTGCTGACAGGGTGGTGCCTGGCGAGAGCACCGTGGCAGCCACCACTGCCGGGGCAAAGATCTGCACTTTCATGGGCAGCTGGATGTTCCAGGCCGCGCCCTGGGTGCAACGCACTCCCAGACGTGAAGCGCCCCAGGCCGCTACCGCCGGCACCAGATAGGGCGTGCCGGCGCTGCAGGGGGCGAGCTTCAGTCGCAGGTCGGGTGCGCCAGCGGTGACCACGACGCGTGCCCCCGGCGGCGCCAGCGTCTGCGCGGCCTGCTTCATCAGGGCCAAGCCCTGTTCCATCACCCCAGGCGGCAGGGCGGCCAGATTGGCTGCGTTGGCCGCGGCCACGGCCGGACTCGGCGGCACCACGGTGGCCGACAGTACAGGCACCGGCGCGACCTGCACCAAGTGCGCCCCCTGCGCCACCTGCGTCGACGCGACGGCCGACCAGCCGGTCGCACCCTGCACCGCGCATGCCAGGACGGTGATGCGCAGGGCCCTGCCCAGATCGAGCAGGCGGCGCGCTTGTGGCGCCTGCAGGCCTCGGGCGCAGTGGCAGCAGTGGGGGGGTTGAGTTTGTGGCACTGCGCCAATGTATCGGCGGCCATCAGCGGCAGGGCTGGGAAATGGGGCCAAAGCGTCGCTTTATTCGGGCTCATGCCGCAGCCCTCGCTACCCAGAATGCCCTTCTTCACTGCCAGCGGACGGCTGGCCCGCCAGCCCATCAGCTGCAAGCCGCCGTCCAGACCAGGAGCCCGCATGATTCCCAGACTGACCAACGCGCTCGAGTTCCAAAGCCAGGCCCTGGTGCTCAGAGCCGAGCGGCAGCGTGTCATCGCCGGCAACATCGCCAACGCCGACACACCGGGCTTCAAGGCGCGTGATTTCGACTTCGCCACCGCCTTGCGCAACGCCACCGCAGGCAGCGTGGGCAACAACAGCGCTGGCGGCCCCGGCGCAGGGCTGGGCACCGGCATCGCGCGCGACGTGATGACGCCGGGAGGCCGCTCGCAGCCGGCGCTGAACTACGCGCAACCGCAGCAGACGCAGCTGGACAACAACACGGTGGACATGGACCGCGAGCGCGGCGCCTTTGTCGACAACGCCGTCAAGTTCGAGGCCACGCTGCGATTCATCAACGGCAGCGTGCGCACGCTGCAAGAGGCCATGAAAAGCGCCAACCAGAGCTGAAGGCGGCTGAACCATGAGCATGTTTCGCATCTTCGACGTCGCCGGCAGCGCGGTCAGCGCGCAGAGCCAGCGCTTGAACGTGGTGGCGTCCAACCTGGCCAACGCCGACACCGTGGCCGGCCCCGACGGCAGCGCCTACAAGGCCCGACAGGTGGTGTTCCAGACCACGCTGCTGGGCACCACCGGCCATCGCGAAGCCACCGCCGGCGTGCGGGTTTCGACCATCTCCGAAGACAACACGCCGGGCCGCCGCGTGCACGACCCCAAGCACCCGAGCGCCGATGCCGACGGCTACGTCACCTACAGCAACGTCAACGCGGTGGAGGAGATGGTCAACATGATGTCGGCCTCGCGCTCGTACCAAAACAACATCGAGGTCATGAGCACGGCGCGCAGCCTGCTGCTCAAGACGCTGCAGATCGGCCAGAACTGAACACCGGGCAAATCCACATGGCCACATCAGCAGTCAACAGCAACGCCTTCACGGCATTGAACGCCAGCAGCAACGCCAGCACACCCACGGCCAACGAAGCCGGCAGCGCCGACCGCTTTCTCAAGCTGCTGGTGACGCAGATGCAGAACCAGGACCCGCTCAATCCGATGGACAACGCGCAGGTCACCAGCCAGATGGCGCAGATCAACACCGTCAACGGAATCGAGAAGCTCAACGCCACCGTGCAAGGCTTGAACAACCAGTTCCTGCAGATGCAGGCCGTCACCGGCGCATCGCTGGTGGGGCGCGACATCACCGTCACCGGCAACCGGCTGGCAGTCGAACAGGGCGTGGGCGTCGGTGGTTTTGAACTCGATGGCACCGCCAGCAGCGTGAAGGTGGAGGTGCTCAGCCCGGCCGGGCGCGTGCTGCAGACGCTGGACCTGGGCACGCAGCCCGCCGGCCGCCATGCCTTCAATTGGGCCGCCACCGGCGTGCCCGATGGTGCCGACCACCGCTTTCGCGTCACTGCCACCAACGGCACCGTGGCCGTGGCGAGCACACCGTTGATGCGCGACCGCGTGGAGGCGGTGTCGAGCAGCGGCAACCGGCTCCTCATCGACACCCAGTACAGCGGCAGCGTTTCGTATGCCGACGTCAAGGCGTTCAACTGATCCCCCCCCAGTAGGAAGTAGCACCATGAGTTTTCAGCAAGCCCTTTCAGGCCTCAACAGCACTGCCAAGAATCTCGACGTCATCGGCAACAACATCGCCAATGCCAGCACCTTCGGCACCAAGGTAGCGCGCGCCGAGTTTGGCGACATGTTTGCCGCTGCGCTGGGTGGCGGCGGCAACACGGCCGTGGGCATCGGCGTCAACGTGCTGGCAGTGGCACAGCAGTTCACACAAGGCAGCATCAAGGCGACCGACAACCCGATGGACGTGGGCATCAGCGGTGGCGGCTTCTTTCAGGTCACCGACGGCAAGAACCCGGTGGTGTTCACGCGCAACGGGCAGTTCAAGCTCGATCGCGACGGCTACGTGGTGAACAACTCCCAGCTGCGACTGATGGGCTACCCGGCCGATGCGTCGGGCATGGTGCAGCCCGGTTCGTCGTCGGCCATCCGCCTGCCCACCGGGGGCGTTGCGCCGAAGGTCAGCTCCGAAGCCACGATCGAGGCCAACCTCGATGCCCGGCTGGCCAGAACGGGCGACCTGGTTGTACCCACGATCAACTTCGCAGATGCACGCACCTACAACAGCGCCACGTCGATGACGGTGTACGACGAAAAAGGCCAGCAGATCGCACTGACCTATTACTTTCAAAAAGCCGACACCGATGTGTGGCACGTCTTTGCCACCGCCAACGGTGTGGACGTGGCCGGCGTGCCCGGTGCGCCGGTGCCGTTGACCACCATCAACTTCGCTTCCAATGGCTCCGCGCCCGTCACGCCGGCAGCACCGGTCACGATCAACGTGCCCACCACGACGAACGATGTCGGTGCCACCACGGTGCCCTTTGCGATGACGCTGGACCTGATGAGCGTGACCCAATACGGATCGGGTTTCGGCGTCACCGACATGAACCAGGACGGCTTTGCCGCCGGCCTGTTGACCTCCATCGGCGTCGAGCCCAACGGCATCGTGATGGCGCAGTACTCGAACGGTCAGTCGCGACCGGCCGGGCAGGTTGAACTGGTGTCGTTCCGCAACCCGCAAGGGCTGGCGCCGATCGGCAACAACGCCTGGTCGCGCACCTTTCAGTCGGGCGACCCGCTGGGTGGCGTGCCGGGCGACGGCAGCCTGGGCCTGCTGCAGTCGGGTGCGCTTGAAGAAAGCAACATCGACCTCACCGGCGAGCTCGTGAACATGATGGTGGCGCAGCGCATCTACCAGGTCAACGCGCAGACCGTGAAGACCCAGGACCAGATTCTGCAGACACTGGTCAACCTGCGTTGATGCACAAGCGCTGACCCACCCGACTGAGCGCCCCCAGGCCGCCACGTGGACCGTCTCATTTATCTGTCGATGGCCGGGGCGAAGGCTTCGATGCAGCGCCAGGATTCGCTGGCCAACAACCTGGCCAATGTGTCGACCACGGGCTTTCGCGCCGAGCTGCAAGCCTTCCGCGCCGTGCCGGTGCGTGGCGACGGCGCCAGCACGCGCGTCTATGCGCTGGAAACCACGATCGGGCACGACAGCCGCCCGGGCCCGATGCAGACCACCGGCCGTTCACTGGACGTGGCCTTGCAAGGCAATGCCTGGCTGGCGGTGCAGGGCCTGGACGGTGCCGAGGCCTACACGCGCGCCGGGGCGTTGCAGCTCAATGCCGAAGGCCAGCTGGTCACCATCTCGGGCTTGCCGGTGCTGGGTGACGGCGGCCCCATCACGCTGCCCAACAACGCCACGGTGGAGATTGCCAGCGACGGCAGCATCACCACCAGCGTGGGCTCGGGCAGGCCGCAGCAGGCCGGACGCCTGAAGCTGGTGGTGCCTGAAACGCCACTGGACCGTGGTGCCGACGGGCTGTTCAGGGCCGCCGACGGCGACCTGCAGGCCGAACCCAGCGCGCGTCTGCAGGGCGGCGCACTGGAAGGCTCGAACGTGAGCCCGATCGAGACCATGGTGGCCATGATCTCGGCGGCACGCCAGTTCGAACACCAGATGAAGATGCTGAAAGACGCCGAGCAGCGCGAGCAGGGCGCCGCCAAGCTGCTGGGCATCAGCTGAGCGCCCTGCGCTGAGTGACTCTCTCTCCTTTGCAGGGAGAGGAATGACTGACGCCTTCTCCCTTGCAGGGAGAAGAGTGAGTGACTCTCCCTTGCAGGGAGAAGAGTGAGTGACTCTCCCTGCTGGGAGACGAGTGACTGACTCCCTCTCCCTTCCAGGGAGAGGGCAGGGGTGAGGTAAGCGTCTGGGCGCGGCATCTTGAGCTGACGCGACGGGCGCCTGACCATCGCGTGCATGACGAACGTGGTGGCGAGGGCTGGCAGGGCAGCGATGGTGCGAATCGCGCGTTGGCTGCGCGTCGGCGCCCTTGTCACCTGCATCGGCCAGCGCATGGCCGCGTTGTTCACGCAGCGCGGTGGCGCGGCCTGGTGGACCTCAGTCGGCGCGCTGCCAGCGGTG
>JBBQMM010000217.1:0-7492 GCA_038328935.1 Burkholderiales bacterium | reverse complement strand
GGAAGCCGTCGGCGGCGTCAACTTCCAGAAGGGCTGCTTCCCCGGACAGGAGATCGTGGCACGCAGCCAGTACCGCGGCACGCTGAAACGCCGCGCCTATGTGCTGACCGGCACGCAGGCGCTGGCGCCCGGGCAGGAGATCTACAGCAGCCTGGACCCCGACCAACCGGCGGGCATGGTGGCACTGGCCGGCACCAGCCACAACGGCGAACACGCAGCATTGGCGGAACTGAAGATGGCGGCCCTGGAAGCCGGCACGCTGCACGCCGGCGCGGCCGCAGGCCCGCTGCTGCTGCCCGGCACGCTGCCCTACCCGCTGCTGATGGTTGAGGGCAGCTGAACCGCGGCAGCGGCGCATGGGCGCAGAGCTTTACATCTACTGGAAGGTGGCCGCGGCCCAGCTGCTACAGGCCCTGGCCGCGGCGCAGGCCTTGCAGCTCACGCTGCGGCTGCGTCACCCTGCGCTGCAGGCCAGGCTGCTGCAACGGGCTGACGAGACCGGCAGCGCCACGCTGATGGAGGTCTACAGCCAACCTGGCGGTATCGATGACCCGCTTCAACGCGACATCGAACAGCAGGCCGCGGTGCATCTGGCGCCACTGGGGTCTGCTGCGGGGGCCCGCCACATCGAGCTCTTCGAGCCGAGCTGAAACGGGCCCTGGCTGCACAGGCTGCGTTCACCGGCCGCGTTCACCGGCTGCTTTCACAAGCTGCGGCGCATCTCCTGGTGCTGCACGCCAGCCTGCTCGAAAGCCGCAGCGACCGCGCTGAAACCTTCGCGCGCGAAAAAACCCACGGCCGAGGCACTGGCGTGCAGCATCACGGTGGTGCAAGAGCGATCACTGGCCGCACTCTGCAGGGCTTGCAGCAAAAGCCGGCCCACGCCCGCGCCGCGCACGCCGGCCAGCACCGCCATGCGGCCGATCTGCATCACGCCATCGTCACCCGGCAGGGCGCGCCCCGCACCCACCAGCAGACCCAAGCGGTTGCGCGCCACCACGTGCAGGGCGCGCTCGTCGTCCGGGTCTTCAATCAGCGCGGCCGGCCAATTCTGTTCCTGCACCAGCACCTGCTCGCGCAGCCGTCGCACCTCGGCTGCGACCGTTGCCCAGGGCTCGATGCTCACCTCCAGCATCGCCTCACCGGCTTCAAAGGCGGTGAACAAAGTGCGCAGCACATCGGGCACGGGCCGGCTGCTCATGCTGTGCGGGTCGGCAAAGACGTAGACCAGTTCGCCGTGCACCAGCACCGCATCGCCGCGGCACACGGCGGTCTCGAAAACCAGCGATGTCTTGCCGATGCGGGCGCAGCGGATGCCCACCTCCAGCTGTTCGTCGTAACGCGCCGAGCCAGCATATTCGAGCGTCGCCTTTCGCACGTACAGGTCGCCGTGCAGCTGCTCCATGGTCTCGTGATAGGGCATGGCCAGTGCGCGCCAGTAGCCGGCCACGGCGGTGTCGGCGTACATGAGGTAATGGCCGTTGAAAACAATCTTTTGCAGGTCCACCTCGGCCCAGCGCACACGCAGGCGCTCCAGGTAACGGAAGTCTTGGCGTTTCATGGCGGGTGTGGTCCTGTTCAGTTCGCGTGCAGTCGCCGGGCGGCCATCAGCGCGTGAGCGGCCGCGTCCAGCGCATGCTGAGCCTCTTTCAACGCGCGGCCCATCTTGATGAAGTCGTGCGTCAGGCCGCGGTACAGCTCCAGCGTCACCGGCACACCAGCGGCGCGCAGGTGGTCGCCGTAAGCCAGGCCTTCGTCCACCACCGGGTCGCATTCGGCCAGCAGCAAGCAGGCCGGCGCCACGCCATCGGCGTCGGCCAGCAAGGGCGCAAAGCGCCAGTCGGTGCGGCGGTGCGGCGGGATGCAGTGGTCGAACATCCAGTCGATGGTGACCGCGTCGAGCAGAAAGCCGCTGCCGAAGAAGCGGTGCGAGGGTGTGTCGGCACGCGCTGCAGTGCCGGGTGTGATGAGCAACTGCAGCGCCAGCGGCAGGTGGTGGTTGCGCGCCAGCAAGGCCGCCACGGCGGCCAGCGTGCCGCCCGCGCTGTCGCCGCCCACGGCCAACGGCTGGCCCTGCGCCGCCGCCTCGGCCGCCAGCGCCTGCAACGCCGCCCAGGTGTCGTCCACGGCGGCCGGAAACGGGTGTTCTGGTGCCAGCCGGTAGCCCAGCGACACGACGGCCCAGCCGCTGCGCAGCGCCAGCTGGCGGCACAGGCTGTCGTGGGTGTTGATGCTGCCGATGACAAAGCCGCCGCCATGCAGATACAGCAGCGTGGGCCGCGGCTCGGGGCCCGCGGCGTAGCGGCGTGCAGGGCAAGGCTGGCCGTCACCACCTGGCAGCGTGATGTCCTGCACGTACGGCAGCGGCGCGCGGGGCAGGTCCAGCACCTCGGCCGCCGCTTCATACGCGGCGCGCGCCTGCACCGGTGTCAGCGTGTGCAAAGGCGGGCGGGCGGCGCGTCGGATGCGGTCCAGCAGGCCCGACATCGCAGGCGTGAGCAGGGATGAATGCGGATGGGTCGACACAGGGAGGCAGAGCATACTGGCGTCCAACCCAACCGACCCCACCCGCAACGCCATGGCCCGCATCCAGTACATCACGCAGATCGACATCGACTTCGGAGCCGTGCGCCTGCTGAGCGCCGAATGTGCCCGCGTGGGCATGAGCAAGCCACTGGTCGTTACCGACGCCGGTGTGCGCGCGGCCGGCGTGCTGGACCGCGCGCTGCAAGCGCTGTCGGGGCAGCCGTACGCGGTGTTCGACGGCACACCGTCCAACCCCACCGAAGCAGCCGTGCGCGCCGCCGTGGCGGTGTACCGGGCGCAGGGCTGCGACGGCCTGGTGGCCGTGGGCGGCGGCTCCAGCATCGACCTGGCCAAGGGCGTGGCCATCGCCGCCACGCACGAAGGGCCGCTGAGAACCTACGCCACCATCGAAGGCGGCAGCGCGCTCATCACCGAGCGCGCGGCGCCGCTGATTGCGGTGCCCACCACCGCCGGCACCGGCAGCGAGGTGGCGCGCGGCGCCATCGTCATCGTCGACGACGGCCGCAAGCTGGGTTTTCACAGCTGGCACCTGGTGCCCCGTGCGGCCTTGCTGGACCCCGAACTCACGCTCGGCCTGCCCCCGCTGCTGACCGCCGCCACCGGCATGGACGCCATCGCCCACTGCATGGAAACCTTCATGGCTCCGGCCGTCAACCCACCGGCCGACGGCATTGCCCTGGACGGCCTGGAGCGCGGCTGGTCGAACATTGACACCGCGACCCGGGACGGCAGCCACCGCGAAGCCCGCTGGGCGATGATGAGCGCCAGCATGCAAGGCGCCATGGCCTTCCAGAAGGGCCTGGGCTGCGTGCATTCACTGTCGCACAGCCTGGGCGGCGTCAACCCGCGCCTGCACCATGGCACGCTGAACGCGATGTTCCTGCCCGCGGTGGTGCGCTTCAACGCCTCGGCCCCGTCCATCCAGAGCGGGCGACGCCTGCAGCGCATGGCACAGGCGATGGAGCTGCCAGGCTGCGACAGCCTGGGCACCGAAGTGGCCGACGCCATTCGCGACATGAATGCCCGGCTGGGCCTGCCGAGCGGCCTGCGGGCCATGGGCGTCACCGACGATTTGTTCGAACGCGTGATCGACGGTGCCATGGCCGACCACTGCCACAAGACCAACCCGCGCATCGCCACGCGCGATGAATATCGCGTCCTGTTGTCGGACAGCCTGTGACGGGCAAGCTGCCTTTTCACAGGGCGACGGACTGGCTCGGCGCGCGCGTCGAGATTGACTTCGCGGCCCTGCGACCGCGTTGATGTGAAACGCGGTGTGACTTCGGCGGCAGCGCCGCGCACCGGCTGAGAACCGCCCGGCCCGCCTGCAGATCGTCGCAGCACGCTGCAGTTGGTCGCAAACCGCAGGTGCTTTTGCGACCAGCTGCTATGGTGTGCTACATCAGCAACACACCAGCGCTTTCCGCCGCGCCCGCCATCATGCAGACCTGGGACCAGAAGCAGCCGATCTACCAGCAGCTTGCCGACATTCTGGTGGGGCAACTCATCGACGGCGAGCCACCCGAAGGCGAGGCGATGCCTTCGGTGCGCGCGCTGGCCAGCCGCTACCTGCTGAACCCGCTGACCGTGAACCGCGCGCTGCAGGCGCTGGGCGACGACGGATTGCTGGAGAACCGCCGCGGCCTGGGCCTGTATGTGACGAGCGGCGCCCGTGCCCGCCTGCGCGACAACGAACGCCAGCGGTTCCTGAACGAAGAATGGCCCCGCCTGCGCGAACGCCTGCGGCAACTGGGCGTGGGCCCACAAGATTTGAACTGGGAGCAGCGCTGATGAATCACCCCACGAACCACGCCACGAACCACGCCACGACGGCCGACCACGGCGCGGCCCCGGCACCCGTTTCAGGCGCCGCACCATTGGCGGCAAGCGCAGGCGCAGCGCTGGTGCAGGCCAGCCACCTGAGCGTGAACTACGGCGCCAAGCGCGCGCTCGACGACGTCAGTTTCACCATCCCCAAGGGCCGCGTGGTGGGCCTGGCCGACACCCAAGGCAGCCTCTGCGTGCTGGGCCTGAATCCGGTGAAAGACCGCGTGCAGCTGCTGGGGGCCGCTTGCTACATCCCCGACGTGGCCATCCTGCCGCGCTGGGCGCGCGTGCAGGACCTGGTGACGATGATGGCCGGCATCCACCCCAAGTTCTCGCCGGCCCGCGCGCAGGCGCTGCTCAAGCGCACCAGCGTCAAGGGCAGCGACAAGGTGAAGACGCTCAGCAAAGGCATGGTGGCGCAGGCGCACCTGGCGCTGATTGCCGCCATCGACGCGCAACTGATGATCCTGGACGAGCCCACGCTGGGCCTGGACGTGCTGTCGCGCAAGGCCTTCTACGAAATGCTGATCGACGAGTGGTGCGACGGCGAGCGCAGCGTGCTCATCAGCACGCACCAGGTGGAAGAGATCGAGACCCTGCTGTCCGACGTGCTGATGCTCAACGAAGGCAAGCTGGTGCTGGGCCTGAGCCTGCAAGACCTGGACCGCCGCTTCGTCGCCTTCAGCCACGATGCTGCCGTGGCCGAGCAGATGGCGGCCGCGCACCCGCTGCTGCGCTACCGCACGGGCGCCGGGCCGATGGGCCATGCAGCCTTGTTTGATGGTGAGCCACCCGTCGCGGTTCAAGCGCTGGGCCAGCGCATGCGGCCCAGCCTGGTGGACTTGTTCGTGGCGTTGACGCGCAAGCCTGAACTCGACCGCACGCAGTTCTGAGACATCAATCGCACACAGACCGAGGAACCCACGACATGAACCCCACCCTTGCATTGATGCAGCGCGAATGGCTGCAGCACCGCTTCGCATGGTCGATGCTGGTGCTGATTCCGGTGCTGCTGGCCGCGCTGGCGCTCATCTTCGGTCAGGTCGACGTGCAGACCGACGACGGCCTGCCACCGCCACTGGCGCTGGCCGCCGGTACGATGGCCGTCAGCGTGGGCGTGCTGATGGTGCTGGTCAGCGTGTCGGGCCTCATCACCGCCGTCGGCCTGTCGCGCCGCGACCATGCCGACCGTTCGGTGGAATTCTGGCTCTCGCTGCCCATCAGCCACGCGCGCAGCCTGCTGGTGCCGATGGCTGTGCACCTGGTGCTGGTCCCGCTGGTCACCTTCGGCCTGGCGCTGCTGGTCGGTGGCCTGATGTCGTTGCTGCTGTTGGCGCGCGTGCAGGGCGTGGGCGCGTGGCTGCAGCTGCCCTGGGCCGAGGTGCTGAAGTCGGCGCTGGTGGCGCTGGCGCGCATCGGTGCCGGCTGGCCGATGATGGTGTTGTGGCTGTCACCGCTGATCCTGCTGGCGATGCTGATGTATGCCTGGATGCGCCGCTGGGGGCTGGTGGTGCTGGGGCTGGCCCTTGCAGTGGGCAGCTCGCGACTGGGCGAGATACTGGGCTACCGCATGGTGCCTGATGCGCTGGCCAATATCGGCAACGGCGCCATTCATTCGCTGATCAGCGGCAATCAAACGGTGATCATGCCGAGCCAGCCTGATGAAGCGATACGCTTCAGCATGCAACAGGCGCCGTCCTGGCTCTTTCAGGACATTCTCGGGTCGGTGCAAAACCTGGCTTCACCCGCTTTTGTCGGGGGGCTCGTGGTGGCTGCGCTGTGCTTCTATGGCCTGGTGCAGTGGCGGCGGCGCGGGGCGAGCACGGCGGTGTAGTGGCGAGCCGTTTGCTGACGGCGCCGACCAGGCGTTACACACGAACCCCGCGGGTCGGGGGGAGCGTTGAGCGTTAGGTCGGCGATACGATCTGCTCGTCTACTTCAAGGGAGATTGTTCGTGTTTAAAGCAATTGTCGATCTGCGCCCGTCGTTCGTGGCTCTTGCAGCTGCATTGGCCCTGGTGAGCCCCGTCTCCGGCGCGCTCGCTGCCGATGCAACGGCTGATTTTTCGACTGCGAGCAACCCCAATGGTGTGTGGAGCTACGGCACCATGACCATGCTGGGTGGCGCTTTCACGCCCTTCGGCAGCCCTACCGTTTTGGCGGGTGATCTTCTCGGCCAAACGCTGGCTGTCTGGAGCTCCGGCGTGCCTTGGGTGGGTAAGGCGGGTGCCACGGGATGGGACTGCTGCAGCTCCGTCATCGTTGCCCCCAACACGCTGACGATGCACCCGGGTGCTTCGAATGAATTCGCTGTGGTCCGCTACACCAGCACGACTGGCGGCATTTTCGCAGTCAACGCCTCGTTCTGGGGCCAGGACGATGGCGCCAACCACCTTGGTCCAGGCACTTCAACCGACGTGCATGTGCTGACCAACGCATTGGGCCCCTTCAACGACACGGTCAACGGGTTTGGCGTGCCGTCAATGAAGTCCTTCAGCGGAAACGTGACAGTGGTCGCTAACGGCACCATCGATTTTGTGGTGGGTGTGGGTGGCAACAACTATTTCAATGACTCCACCGGCCTCAGCGCCACCGTTACCGCGGTCCCGGAGCCCGGCGCCGCGGTCCTGCTGTTGGCAGGTCTGGCAACGGTCGGCATGGTTGCACGCCGCCGCCGCTTGCAAGCTTGACCATGCATCGAGCGCCGCCAGGCGCTGCAGTGCAAACCAAAACGGGCCTCGATCGGGGCCCGTATCCATTTGGCACGCTGTTGAGGACTGGCTTATGGCCGGTCTTCCTTGCACAGAGCTAGCTCTCCGGCTAGCGAGCAGGCGCTTGCTCGGTCCACTCTCAGCCTGGACTCACGGAGGGTCCAGGCCTAAAAGCAGCACTCGCAAGGCCTCAAGGCCTCGCTCGGTCCGCTTTTAGCCCGGACCTGGGGGGCCCGGGCCTTCGTTGAGCACTCGCAAGGCCGCAGGCGCTTGCTCGGTCCCATCTCAGTGATGCGTACCGTCGAAGAACTGTTCGTCTTCGGTGCTGCCCTTCAACGCCGCAGTGGACGCGTCGCGCTCGATGGTGGTGGTGACGGCGTCGAAGTAACCCGTGCCCACTTCGCGCTG
>JBBQMM010000216.1:0-7499 GCA_038328935.1 Burkholderiales bacterium | reverse complement strand
CAATGGGCTGGCAAGCTCGACGGACAAGATGCCGGCGTTGTTGCCAAAGGCCGCAAGCTCTCGGACTCAGGCGCCAAGGCAAGGCTGTATCACGAGGTCTGCGAAGCGCACTTGGCGCGCATCGTGAAGGTCGACCTCAAGAGCGATCTGTTCAGCTACACGGTAGACGAGCGTGCGCTTGCGCAAGCTGAGCTGATGGACGGCAAACTGCTACTGGTCACGAACGTACCTGACCTCAAGCCCGAGCAGGTGGTGCAGCGCTACAAGGCGCTGGCTGACATCGAGCGAGGCTTTAGGGTGCTGAAGTCTGAGATCGACATCGCACCGGTGTATCACTGGCTGCCCCAGCGCATCAAGGCGCATGCCATGCTGTGCTTCATGGCGCTGATCGTCTACCGCGTGATGCGCCAGCGGCTGCATACGGCCAAGAGCGAATTCAGTCCCGAGGCGGCGCTGGCGCAACTCAGGCGAATTCAAAAGCACAGCGTCAGCATTAGCCAGGCGCAGCCGCTGCAAGGCATCTCAACGATCAACGACACCCAAGCCAGCGTACTGGCCGCACTGAAGCTGAAGAAACCCGTTCAAGACCGTCAACTCAGCCTGTTGTAGTGGCAGCCGAAAGGCCAGCCGCTATATGAATCAACGACTTGCGAGGGTTGGTGTCGAACTCGGTTGGCCACGGCCACGCCGTGGATCCTGGACTGCGACACCACCATGAAGGTGCTGTACGGCAAGCAAGACGGCGCCGTCCCCGCCTCGCTCGTCCCAGCGAACCTGGAACACGCCTCCCGGCGTACTCACGCGCATGTCCTCCTCGTCCCTGCGTCCACCGGTCGTGACCAAGCCCTCTTCACAGGCCTCGGCGACCAGTTTCAAGGCAAAGTTCTGCTCACCCATTTGGTGCCCCTTCGATCTCGCGCTAAACCCACGTCAAGTCTAGGTTTTCGGCACTTTCCCCTGGGGCAACTGAGGAATCTAGGGTTATCGGCCGGGACCACCACCGGGCCCGGCTGACTGACGCCGAAATCGACTTGATCGTCGAGCTGCGGGCCGAAGGTTTGACCTATCCGCAGATCGCGGCCAAGTTCGAGATCAGCAAGGGCCAGGTTCACGACTTCGTGAGCGGTCGCCAGCGGGGCCAGGTGGCTACCGGCCAGAAGCAGCTCGACCTGGTGCACCGCTTCCGGCCCACGGTGGCCAGGCCTGAGGAATTCGATCTGGTGTGATCGACGTCGTGCCAGGACCACCACGGGGGGCCCGTGTAGGAACCGTGTAGGCACTCCCGGCACCTGCCACGCCACGACTTGCCGCTGACGCCCGCCTCAGGCAGCGAGTACCGGCGGGGGCGGAGTGCCTACACGGGCCACTACATGCCCAAAGGCGAAGGGGCCTGACATCACTGTCAGACCCCTCATTTTACCTATGGTGGGCCCTGAGTGACTCGAACACTCGACCAACGGATTAAGAGTCCGCTGCTCTACCAACTGAGCTAAGAGCCCCTGCAAATGCTTGACCGCTGGCGCTTGCTTTGACGTTCACGCACGGCAGTCTGGTGGGTCGTGCGTGACTCGAACACGCGACCAACGGATTAAAAGTCCGCTGCTCTACCGACTGAGCTAACGACCCTTTCCGCAGAGCCCAAGAGTATAACGTGAAAGCCGCAGCCTGCCGACAAGGCCGGTGCCCGCACAGCAACTCACGCGCCCCGCAACACGCAAGCGATGGCTTGCGCCGCCGCCACCATGCCGAAGGTGGCAGTCACTGTGACGCTGGAACCGTAACCGTGGCAGTTGAGGCTGCCATCCCCGGTGCCTGACACATCACCTTCAGGCACCGGCGCAGCCACGGGCTCGCGCGAGAACACACAGTGCAATCCGGGCATCGGCACGTTGGCGCCCTGGCCGCCTTGACCGCGCAACTGCTTGCGCAAGCGCTGGCGAAGGCTGGCCAGCAGCGGGTCGTGCGTGACATCCATCAGCAGCGCCACTTCCACGCGCTGCGGCTCCTGTTTGCCGCCTGCCGCGCCCACGCAGACCACCGGCACCCCCTGCGCCAGGCCCCAGGACGCCAGCGCCAGCTTGGCGCGCACCTGGTCGCACGCGTCCACCAGCACGTCCACCGGTTGCGGCAGCAGCGCAGGCCAGTGGTCGGGTTCGACAAAGGCTTCGATGGCGAGCACTTCACAGCCCGGGTGGATATCGGCAATGCGTTGCTGAAGCGCCAGCACCTTGGCCTGACCCAAGGTGGCGCCGAGCGCCTGCACCTGGCGATTGATGTTGGACTCGGCCACGTGGTCCAGGTCGATCAGCACGAGCTTTGCAACACCGCTGCGCGCCAGCGCTTCGGCAGCCCACGAACCCACGCCGCCGAGGCCGACCACAGCCACCCGGGCTTGACGCAAACGCGCGTAGCCCGCGGCGCCATACAGCCGCTTCAGGCCGCCGAAGCGGCGTTCGAGATCGACCTCGTCAAGCGCTCGAGCAGCCTGGCAAGGCGGGCCATCGGTAAACGCCGTCACGCACTGTGCTCCAGGCGCCAGATCTGCCAGCGCAGGCCCAGCACGGCACCGCCCATGATGCCGGCCACCGCAATGAAACTGCCCAAGGCCAGCGTGGACACGCCCGAGAGCCCCTGCCCCACGGTGCAACCCAACGCGACGACGCCACCGACGCCCATCAACGCACCCCCCACGATGTGATTGGCGGTATCTTCGGTGCCTGCAAAACCTTCCCACCGAAAGCTGCCCGTGGCGAGCGCCACCGCGGCAGAGCCGACCACCACGCCGACCACGCTGGCAATGCCCAGCGTCAACAACTTGAGCTTGTCGCTGTAGAGGATGAACCAATCCACCGTGTAGGCGATGGGCGCCACGAACGTGAACGACTCCATGCGGCGGGTGTTGGTGGCAATGAAGGTGTCCTCCAGCGTCAATGGGTGTTCAGTCAGGTGCCCCAGCCGGCCCGATACCCACCATACCGCCACGATCACGGCGCCGAGCCCCAGCCCCGAGAGCAGTACATCGCCGCTGCGGCCTTCAGCCCTGGCCAGCGCAAAAGCCACCATCGCGCCGCCGATGCCCAACCCCAGTGCCCACGCCCAGACCTGCGTGGGGCCTGCCGTGGCATGGGCCAGCAGCGAAGGCAGGTCCTGCCCGGTGGGCAGTTGCAGGCTCACGCGGTCGAGCGTGGCCACGCGCAGCACCGAAAACGCGCCGCGCAGGGTCGCGTACGCCGCCAGCGCCAACACGCAGAACACGACCAGGCTCTTCAAGCTGCCACCGCCCATGCGCACCAGCGTCTTGCTGCCGCACCCCGAGGCCAGCACCATGCCGAAGCCGAACACGGCACCACCTACCGCGTTGGACAACCAGAGCAGCCGCGGCTCGGCGTACACACTGTTGGCAGCCTGCACCCAGCCCACCCCCACCATGGCGTTGAAGCCGATGACGGCCACCCCCATGGCCAGCACCCAGGCCCGCATGCGACTCCAGTCGCCCATGTTGACGATGTCGGCCACAGCGCCCATGGTGCAGAACTGCGTCCGCTGAGCGATGGCGCCGAACACGACGGCCAGGGCGAAGGTAGCCCAAAGAACCGTCGCGGTCAGACCCGGGAGATCGGATTCCAGCATCGCCAGATTCTAGGAGCCGCCTCCGGCTTGCCGCAGGGCTGCACCGAGGCGGGGCGCCGCTACTTGATCGACGGCAGGCGCTCGCGGCCGGCTTGTGCCGCCTCGGACTGTGGGTAGGCCTTGATCAGGTCGTCCAGCGTTTTCCGGGCTCCCCGTGGGTCCTTGGTTTCGGCCTGGCTGTTGGCCAACGCCAGCAGGGCTTCGGGTGCACGCGGGTGCTCGGGCGCCGCAGCCACAAAACTGCGGAAGGCGGTGATGGCTTCCTTGTAGTCACGCTTGCCATACTGAGCGTTGCCCAGCCAGAACCGCGCCGAATCGCCAAAGGGGCTGCCGGCATAGCGCCGCTGGAAACCACCGAGCTGCTGCACGGCCTTGTCGAACTCACCGGCACGGATGCTGGCGATGGCCTCGTCATAGGCCTTCTTCTCGTCCTGGTCGACCAGATGGTCCTTGCCATCGATGGCCACCTTCACCGGCTCCAGCTTGCGCAGGCGCTCGTCCTGGCTCTGCGCCATGTCGCGCTGGCGTTTCTGGATTTCGGCCAGCTCGCGGCCGAACTGCTCGTCGTTGCCGCGCAGTTTGGCCAGCTCGCCGCGCATGGCTTCGAGCTGGTTGTTCAGATCGAGCATGCCCCGGCGCAGCACGGCCAGCTGTTCCAGCAGCGCGTCGTTGTTCTGCTTCTGCGCGGCCTGCGCGGCGGCCACCGCCTCGGCCACGCGGGCCTTGCCGGTGTCGTCAATCTGCGCCATGCGCGCACGCAAGTCGACGATCGCCTTGCGCGCTTCTTCGTCGTCGAACAGACCGGCGTGGGCAGCACCCAAGGCCGTCGAAAGAGCCAGGGCACACAATCCCGTGCGCACCCTGCGCGCCGCTGGCTGCCACGGGCTGACAGCACCAGAAACGGTGGGCTGCTGCATGTCAGCGGTCCCTCAGTTCAGCACGCCGGTTTTGCGCCCAGGCCGATTCGCCCGAGCCTTGCGCCGCCGGCCGCTCCTGACCGAAGCTCACGGCCTCCAGGCGTGCTTCAGGCACCCCCAGCAGCGCCAGAGAACGCAGCACGGCTTCAGCGCGTTTCTGGCCCAGCGCCAGGTTGTATTCACGCCCACCTCGCTCGTCGGTGTGGCCTTCGATGACGAGCCGTCGGTCGGCCAGGGACTGCAGCGTGCGCGCGTGCGCCTCGATCATCGGCTTGTAGTCGTCCTTGATGACGAAGCTGTCAAAGTCGAAATACACCACCCGCTGCCGCGCCGCCGCAGCGGCAGCGGCCTCGGCCGAGGGTGAAACGGCTGACGTGGACGCGCCCGCGGCGCTTGGATCGACGGGAGTGACACGCGACTGAGACTGCGACTGCGCCAGCACCGCCGCCGCGGCAGCGCCTTCAGGCGTCCTGCTGGCCAGCGCCACGCCACCCTCGGCCGGGTTGGCCACCGGCTTGCGCGTTTCCACAACCGGCAACGCTCCCTCGTCGAGCTTGGTGCCTGAGGCACAGCCCATCAACGCGGCCACGGAGCCCATCAGCAGCCACCCGGCTGCGGTCTTCCAAGGGGCAGATTTCGGTACATTCATTTGCAGTCTCCTACGTCAGAAAAGGGGCGGTGCTGAACGTTGCCTGCTGGCAGGTTAACAGCCCGGGCTGGGCGGCGCGTCCATCGGGTGGCGACGATGGCGTGGCAAGGAGAGGGCTGCAACGATCAGGCTGCAAGGAAGGGCTGCAACGGCGGGCAGATTCAGCGTCAGTTGCAGCGTCAGTTTCAGCGTCCATAGGGCCCCCACGCGGGCTCCCGCATGTCGGCCCCGCTGCTGAGCAGACGGGTCTTGATCTTGCCATCCAGCGTGGTGGTCATCAACACGTCGCTGCCCTGCGCGCGCGTGGAGTAAACCAGCAAGCGGCCGTTGGGTGAGAAGCTGGGGCTTTCGTCGTCCTGGGTGTCGGTCAGGGCCGTCAGCGTGCCACTGGTCAGGTCGTGCGTCATCAGCCGGTAGGCTGATCCTTGGCGGGAGACATAGGCCATCAGCCGCCCGTCAGGGCTGATGCTGGGGCTGATGTTGTACGCCCCGGAAAAACTGACGCGGTCGACCGCACCACCGTTCACGCTGGTGCGGTAGATCTGCGGGCCGCCGCCGCGGTCGCTGACAAAGTAGACCGTCTTGCCGTCGGGCGCAAAGGCCGCTTCGGTGTCGATGGCGCCGCTGCGCGTCAGTCGCTCGGGGGTGCCCCCTGATGCCGACACCAGGTACAGCTGCGCCAGTCCATCCTGCGACAGGGTCACCACCAGGCGCTGGCCGTCGGGTGACCAGGCCGGTGCGCTGTTGGAGCCACGGAAGTTGGCAATGCGCCTGCGCTCGCCGGTGGCCAGCAGCTGGTTCCAGACCACCGCCTTCTGGTCTTCGAACGACACATAGGCCAGCCGCTTGCCGTCAGGCGACCAGGCCGGCGAAATGATGGGCTCGGCGCTGGCCAGGGCCACCTGACCGCCTTCGCCATCGGCGTCGGTGATGTGCAGGGTGTAGCGCTTGCCGGCGCGCACGACATAGGCCACCCGGGTGGCGTATACGCCGCGCTCACCCGTCAGCGCCTGGTGAATCTCGTCGGCAATGCGGTGTGCCGCCAGACGCAGGTCGGCGGCCAGCACCACCTTGCTCTGGCCCAGCAGCTGCTCGCCGCGCACGGCGTCCCAAAGCTTGTAACGCACGTCCACCCTGCCGTCGGCCAGCCGTTGCACCGAGCCTGCCAACAGCGCATCGGCGCCGCGTGCGCGCCACTGCGGCAGGTCGATGGTGCTGCGCTCATCGAGGCGGGCGTCCACGGGCAGACTGCGAAACAGGCCGCTACGTTCCAGGTCGGCGCGCACGACGGCCGACACCAGCACGCCCACGCTCGCTTCATCGCGAAACGCGGCCACACCGATCGGCACCTGGGTGGCGCCGACACCGGTGATCTCGACCCTGAAGTCTGCCGTGGCCGGCAAGGCCGCAAGGCCCGCCATGGCGGCGACAAATCTGCGGCGGGGACTGGAGGGCCGCGCCGGCCTTGCTAGATACGATTCGAACACGAGCACCTTGTGCAGAGGCTGTCGACGAGCCCGCATTGTAGGCAGCGTGACCCTGATAATCTGTATTCAACCCCACAGAGGGTGCGCCGCCCGGGGCCGGCAACGGCGGCCTGAGCGGCCGTCCCGGCCCTGACAGGCCTGGCCTACAGCCGCTCCGCCCACCACCGCATCAAACAGCTCACATGCCCTCACTTCTGAAGCGGTTGGCACGCCTGGCGCCCTATGTCAGGCACAGCCGACTGGGCCTGCTGGGCGTGCTGCTGGCTGCCGTGGTCACCGCCGCCACCGAGCCGATGGTCAGCGAAATGTTGCGCATCCTGCTGGACCGCGGCTTCAAGGCCGGCGGTCTGGACCCGTGGGTGGTGCCGGCGGCCATCATCACGCTGTTCACGGTGCGCAGCGCGGCATCGTTCGTGGCGCAATACGGCCTGGCCTGGGTCGCGCAGCGCGCGGTGCTGCAGTTGCGCGAGCAGCTCTTTGCACATGTGCTGAAAAGCGCGCCGGAGCTGTTCTCGCAGCAGTCCGCCAGCGCCATGACCAACACGCTGGTCTACGAGGCGCAGGGCGGCGCGTCGATGCTGGCCGGCACGTTGCTGACACTGGTGCGCGATTCGCTCATCCTCGTAGCGCTGCTGGTGTACCTGCTGACACTGAACTGGCAGCTGACGCTGATCGTGGCACTGCTGTTCCCGGCGGTGGCGTTCGTGATGAGGCTGCTGGGGCGCCGGCTGCACCGCCTGACGCAGGAAGGCCAGCAGGCCACCGACCAGCTGGCCTACGTGGTGGAAGAGAACATCCTGGCCTGGCGCATCGTGC